>CAZINZ010000001.1:0-112878 GCA_964540715.1 uncultured Syntrophaceae bacterium
CATGGAAAAACATGGGAAGTAAATAATTTAGTGTTGTGTCCCCGGAACTTTCCCCTTGATACTATATAGTGGTGCAGGAAAGGGAAACGGCGATACCTAACTCTGAAATGAAAGGGGAAACGATGTCAAAAGAAAAATTTGATGCAATCATTATCGGTTCGGGTATTGGCGGCTTGTCGTGTGCTGCTTCGCTGGCAATGTGTAATTATAAGGTGTTGGTACTGGAAAAGAATCGGGCCCTTGGGGGTTCTATGGGTGCTTTTACGGAACCGGAAACCGGCAACTGGACCTGGTCGCAGGGGGTGCAATGGGTATGTGATTATTCCAGGACCAGTGTCGATTATATGCTGCTGAAAGCTATTACAGACGGAAACATATCCTTCTCTCCGCTGGATGATGAATGTCAGATTAAATATTTTCCCGATCTGGATTATCAATTCACGTTCATAAATGATAAGGGCAAATTAAAGGAAAAGTTGAAATCTGAGTTTCCCGATGAAACCAAGAAGATAGATCAATACTTTAAATACCTGGACATCCTGGCAAAAAAGGCTGGAATGTTCTCACTTCCCAAAATGTTCTCGCCCGCAATTGCCAAATTTATGTTCTGGTTCTCCAGGACATTTAAAATGCTGCCTCATATGGATAAATCTGTTCCGGAAGTCCTGGACAACGTCTTACAGATTGAAGATAAAAAACTGAGGGCCATTTTATTATCATTCTCCCACTACTTTGGAATTCCCCTTGATGAGACTCCTTTTCCGTTCTATGCCTATGCTCAGAATATGCAGTTTAACGGGATGTATTATCCGGACGGGGGAGGGCAGGCATTGGTCGATGCCCTGGTCGCCCCGATTAACCGGAAAGGTGGCGAAGTTCGGCAGGCATCGGGTGTGAAGAGGATCCTCTTCAAAGATAATAAGGCAATTGGCGTGGAGACAGAACATGGGATCGATATGTATGCGGACACGATTATCAGTTCCATTGGTATTAAAGAAACCCTGTTCGGACTTGTTCCCAAAGAAGAACATCCTGCCCGCCTGGTCAAAGCCCTGGCGAAGCATAAGTCCGTTCCTTCATTTCTGCTGGTATTGATCGGATTTGAAGGTGATATTTCATCTTTTGGGATCAAGAGATGTGCATACAAAACAATCATTGGTAATCCTTCCACAATGTCCCGTAATCCGATGGAAAAGGGATGGGTGTGTGATGACGTGACAATCGTATTGCCGTCCCTTCTAAACGTAGAGCACCAGAATCCCGACTATCATACGGCTACGATGCATCACGAAACAAAGTATGAGTACTTTGAAAGATATGAAGGTAAGAAGGATAGCGATGAATATAAACAGATAACGGAACAGATCAAAGAGCACTTTCTCAATCACCTGAATGAAAGGTTCCCGGGCATAAGGGAGCATGTCGGGTATTCCAGATTGATTACTCCATTGGATGTCAAAAGCTGGACTCACCATGATAAAGGGTCGATGTTTGGTATTGATATTCAAAAAGCGGATAATCCGGAATTATCGCCCAGATCCGGTATGAAAAATCTGTTCTTTACCGGTGAAGACATTTTTGCGCACGGGTTAACACCCCTCAACGGTGTCATAACCGCCAGTGTTGTTACGGGCAAGAATCTGATAAGGAGGTTCAAAAAAGTATATAAAACAATGGAAAATAAATGATCTCCCCATTTGAGGTGCGGTCAAATTAGCAGAATTACTATTATGATAGTTATTATTCTCCTCACGGCGTTGTCCTTCCTGAATGTTTGCATTTTACATGCCGTTCATTAAAATTGAAATAAAAATACAGGGTTCAACTCTACACAGTTCAAACCGCATCCCCCTGTGTCATCAATCTGGCTAATTTCCCAGTTGTTTTGTAAATTCAACCAAAACTGAGGGCTGCCACCCAAGGCTTTTGAAAGCTTCATTGCCATTCCTGCACTTATGCCTCTCTTGCCACGGCATATTTCATTAATTGTTTTGGGCAAAACCCTGATATGCTTTGCAAGCGCTGATTGGGTGAGACCTACCTCATCAAGCTCATCCTTCAACACTTCACCTACCTATACGTAACATAATCCGTTTTCTCTATTGATATTAACATGTTGAGCTACGTTTAAAGCTTCATAGTTTCGTTCTTTCGTCAAGGATTATCTGGTTCGCCAGTTGTTCTCTGCATGATCACCTCAATAGCTTTATAGTAATCTCTCTGTACTTTGAGGTTTTATATTCGGCAGTGCCGTTGGGTTGTCCTGATAGAGTTATGTCCCAAGAGATCTTGGATGGTAGGCAGATCAGCATCCGCATTCAATGTCTGCGTGGCCGCACTCTGAAATACTCACCCAGAACGGCAACGGCATATCCTTGGGCAAGAACCGGCATCATTTCATACGAGAGACGTATAGATGCTTTTGCGTTTTATGATGACTTGGGCAGAAACAGGATGATTGGCACTCCTGCCAAGCCCAACAAGGCACTTATGGCAAAGGCTGTGGAAATACCCAACAGGTCTGAAAGCCAGCCGATAAATACAACCACCGATGCCGTACTCAGAAATGAGATCATCATATATAATCCGTTGGCGGCACCACGGTTTTTACCGCAATGATCATGAACCACTGCCATAATCACCGGTGCATAGGAAAATACGGCCAATCCTAGAAGAATGAGCAATGGCAAAAGCATCCAGTCCGGCGAGTACAAAACGGACAGCATCAAAAGCGTTGATATTGGCATGGTCATGAAGAGCACGGGACGACGGCCGATTCGATCACTCAGCGTACCGCCAAGCAACGTGCCCACAATCCCCGCAAGTTCCAGCACTGCTAGACTTATCCCTCCCATCAACAGGCTTTTCCCGGATGAAACAACATAGGTCGGAAGATATGCCGCCAGTGTACCAACCAGAAAACCACGCGAAATGATAATTCCGGTCAGGGGAATCATAACCTTCCGCATGGAGCACAACACTTCTTTTATACTCTGTTCTGATCGGTGACTGGATTTGGACCTGAGCCCCTTGAGGCGCATCAGGAGAAATATCGATGCCATAATCCCGACAATCATAACGGGATAGCTACCCTCCAGGCTAAGATTGGTGACTGCCCACACAGCGAATAATGGCCCGATAGTACGAGCCATCTCTCCGCCTGTCATCCAGAAACTCATCCCTCTGCCAAGACTGGCACCCGAGAGTCGAGCTATCATGGGCGGCCCCAGCACATGAAAAGCAGCCGCACTCAAACCTGCGGTTAATAGTAATATACAAAGTATGGAGTAGTTTGGGGCCAGGCCCACTAAACTCATTGCAATAGCGGTAACGGCAGGGGCTACAACTACCAGGATACCTAATTCAATCCGATCCGAAATGATCCCAATTACCGGGTTAAACAACGACGGCAGGCGGAATATTACGGTGAGTGAGCCAGCCAGCAGCATGGAGAGCCCGAATTTGGAAATAAGCAACGGCAGAAGCGGGGAGAGAAAGCTGGAGTATATATCATGAATAAAATGACTGCCTGAGATAAGTAAAACCTTATCGGTCTGAAAACCAGCATCATTTCTCTGCATGTATTGTCCCGCACTTTTCCGGTCGCAGCTTTTCAAAATTTCAAAGAGTTGCAACAAATTTTTCAGACAATATATGCTCTTGCTCAACAGTACAAGGGATTTCTAATAGGGGCGGTCCAATGACCATACCCAACACGACATCAGAATAACGCCACACAGCACCTTTCCTCCTAAACGGTTTCCCCCACGACTTGTATTTGAAAGTGAGAATTCTGGATATGGCCCCAGGGCAAGCTTCTTTTCCTTGTTTTCGAAGCGGTATTTGAAATTCCATAGTTTGCCGCCTGAAGGAGTGACCAAAAGAAACAGCCCTCCCCCATCAAAAAGTTTGTATGGATTCTTACCTGGCTTAGCGGTGCGGATTTTTACTTCAGAAAGTGGTGTTATTCTCTTTGGCAGGACTGCATTTCCTCCTGTTTTGGGGGCTTGCAATTCACTTTGGGGGCTTTTCATGGTTCAAAAGGCCCCCAAAAAAGCCGGATTCTGATAAACCTTATAACAAGCCATTGGACAAATGACAAAAAAACCCGCTATTTCTAGCGGGTTTCGAACTTCTTTGGACTGTATTGGATTATGTTCTGGTGGAGGCGGCGGGAGTCGAACCCGCGTCCGAAAATATTCCACTGGAGTTTCTACGTGCATAGCCTTTGATTTAGATTCGCGCCTGAAAACTCCCAGAGGCAGGATTGATCAGGTACTATCCTGTTTAGTTCTCGCCTCACTCCCTTCAGGAAAGAGAGATCGGCCAGCCCGCCTATATGACGCCCTCATCCGACCCGGCAGACATGGTCGGGAGACCGGTAGCCGTCTAAGCGGCTACAGCGTAATCGTAGTTGTCTGCGATTATGTTTTCCTACCTGTTTAACGAGGCCTGTAGGAACCTCGGCACGCGGCTACAGCTTCACCTATCCCCGTCGAAACCGTGACGCCCCCATTTAAAAGATCGGTAATTATGGCTTTAGTATAGACACCTTCATCGCTCAAGTCAAGAAAGCAAAGGGGCCTGTCACCAGCCTCTGTTCCGCGCGCTCATGTCTCTCTGCGCGTCCCGCATATCGTCCTTTCTTTTGATATCTTCCCTCTTGTCATAAAGCTTCTTGCCTTTTCCGACACCGATCTCTACCTTCACTTTTCCGTTTTTGAAATACATCTTCAGGGGAATAAGTGTCAGCCCTCTTTCGTTTGACTTTCCGTAGAGCTTTTTTATCTCTCGTTTGTGCAGGAGCAGTTTGCGGACCCTCAGGGAGATATGGTTGGAACGGTTCCCGTGGGAATAGGGACTTATGTGCATATCATAGACGAAGACCTCTCCATTTTTCACATGGGCGTAGCTGTCCTTCATGTTTCCCCTGCCTTCGCGGAGAGCCTTCACCTCGGTCCCGGCAAGGACAATCCCCGCCTCATAGGTGTCTTCTATGAAGTAGTTGCGCCTTGCCAGCTTGTTCTGGCATATAATCTTTTCAGCGGTTTTATTCTTTTTTGCCATCACGAATCCTTATAATTCAGCGGCTATTTCACATAGCGTGTCATCATTCACTTCTCGTCCCGGAAGATAGTCCATTTTTACATGACTCATCGACTTGAAGATATTCTCGCGCACATCTTTATTATCTTTTTCCATATTATCCAGAAGCTTCTTGATATACGTCCTCCGGGAAGTGTTACTTGTGAGACACGCGTTTTCTATCACGGGCATATTTCTCTCCCTCGTATATTTCTTGATCAAAGGTTCTCTGATGTACGCGAGAGGCCGGATAAGATGAAACTTTCCCCCGAATATCGACTGGTCCGGCATCATCGTGCTGATTTCCCGACCATAGAAAATATTTATAAGCAGTGTCTCTATGATGTCGTCCTTGTGATGCGCGAAGGCTATTTTATTGCACCCGTTTTCGTTTGCTATCTCGAATATCCTTTTTCTCCTCATCCTTGAGCAGAGAAAGCATGGATTCTTCTTGTTGTAATCACTGTGCGCCAGAGGCCCTATATCGGTCTTTTCCATGATATGTTCATACCCGTTTCCCCTCAGATGCTGCTCCAGCCGGTCGTACCCCCGGTATTCCTTATCAAAGCCCATATCTATATTCACCGCCAGGATCGAAAATTGCGGGAGAAACACCATGGGGGTATTTAGAAGATCAAGAAGCGCAAGGCTGTCAAGACCACCCGAGACTCCAACGAGCACCCGGTCGCCTTCCCCGATCATATTATAATCCACAGAGGCCTTCTCGAGCCATTTTTTGAGATGCCGAAACAGTTTTGTGTCTTTTTCCCCTGACAAACTTTCTTCCTCTCGGAGTATTCTTTTGAAAGATGAGCACCGGTAAACCCTGTGAATCATGCTGCGCCAGCCTAACACGAAAATCAAATCTCACGCAAACAGGAAATATCTTCAGTGATTGTGCTGTGATAACAAACCAGCAACCTATGGATAACATAATCATATTCCAACCTGGGGATGATATAATCATATTGCATTAACATTTTATTAAAAACTTCTTGACATTCGCCACGCTTTCTTTTTTAATATAGCTCACCGAGGATTTGTTGAGTTTCAACCGGCATTATATATCTAAAATTTAAGCAAAGGGAGGAACAAGCAACCAGTCAACAAACCCGACTCGAATGAATATGAATAACTGTTATGTAACTGAATATGTTTTCACTAACCGTGCCTTTGATTTAATCAGCGACTGATTTTGGACAAGGGGGGGGCCACACTGGATGATTCCATTAGTTATTAATACGCCAGAAGCAATGCTTAAAATCAGGGTAGTCACTGCAAAGGATTCTTCCGCAGAAACCTTGGAGCGTTTGCAGGAAATTGGCGTCCTCCACATAGAAGAACCCCGTGAATTAGACCCCGCCGACAGAATAGCAATAGAAGAAAAAAGAAATCTTATAAGAAAAGTCTCTACTAATATCAACGATATCCTGTCGCATGTAAAGGGTGAACACCGAATAGTCATACTGGAAGGCAAGGATGATCAGCCCCTGGACAAGATATTACACCAGACGAGCGGATTGCGTGACAGATGCAACCGACTTCGTGAGAATGCGACAAGCATCGAAGCCGATATCGCCAATATGGATGGCCTGGGCAGATATCTGGATATTCTGGCACATGAAATAAACCTCTCACTGAAAGACCTGAACTATTCCGGGAGCTACGTGTCGGCCAGGGTGTTCGTATTCCAGGCGCAAACCAGCAAGATATTCATACAAAAGGCCAGCCAACACCTCCTTCAATATGTAACATCCTCTTCTAAAGACGAAACGGAAACAGTAGTCTATACTGTTGCCAGAACCACCAGTCAGAATGCAGTGGAAACGCTGGCAAGAGATCTTGGTGCACTCCCACTTGAGATACCTGACGAAGAGTTATCCTTAAGAGAATTTGCCGCGAAGAAAGACGGGATAATCAGGAAAAAAGTGGAAGAGGTCGCCGGACTGGAAAATGAAATAGAAACGATTACCTCAGAAAATCTTGAGCGGATCGCTCTCTACAGAGAAACCGTTTTCAAGGAAGATGAGATGCTTTCCGCTATCGAGCAGACATCCGAAACCAAGTATGTATCGCTGACTGAAGGCTGGGTCCCTCGGAGCAAAGCTGATTTTATAGTTTCACAGATAAACGAATCCTTTGACCATACATTTGTCGATACAAGTCAGCCTGGGCCTTCCGACGAACCTCCGACAAAACTGCAAAACCCGGCTGGCATTCGCCCGTTTGAGGTAATTGTAAGTCTTTTCAGTCTGCCTAAATATGGCGGTTGGGATCCGACGCCAAGCGTGGCCTACTTCTTTGCATTCTTTTTTGGTCTCATGCTCTGTGATGTTGTCTACGCTGCGGGGCTGCTGATTCTTGCCAAGTTTGTTCTTGACAAGCTCGTTGATGACCCCTCCGCCGAGGGGGTCGAACTGTTCCGAAAGGTATTGTACATAAGCGGAGGTGTCGCTTTTATATTCGGCATCCTTTCGGGGACCTATCTCGGAGATTTTCTATATATGTATTTCGGGATCAGCCTGCAGTCAATCGCCCTGGTGAAATGGGTGCAGTCGCAACTTTCTGATCCCATATCCTTTATCACTATTTCACTGATAATAGGCCTGATACATGTAAATATGGCTCACATCCTCGGACTCATAAAGGGGGCAAAAGAAGGCGATCGGGGAATGATCGTAAGCAAAATTGGACTGTTTCTCGTCGAGATATTTGGCATCCCTTACATATTCAAGGCCATGCTGAGCATTGAACTGATCCCGCTGGCGGCTTCAACATACAATGCTTTTGCCTATCCAATGATGGCGGGGTTGGTGTTTATCATCATCGGCGCTTTCATGCAGATGGGCGCTCTGGGAAGCGTATTCTGGATATTTGACCTGACTGGCATTCTGGGCGACATCATGTCATATTCCAGGCTGGCCGGGGTCGGCCTTGCCACCTTTTATCTTGCTTCCTCCTTCAACCTGCTCTCTGACTGGGTCTCATCCACGATATCGTCCGCCATGCCCGGCATTTTCGGAGCCATCCTGGCATTTGCCATAGGAATGGTAATGCTCATCATCTTCCATGTATTCAACCTGTTTCTCAGCAGTCTGGCTGCTTTCATACACTCTCTCAGGCTATGCTTTGTGGAATTTCTATTGAAGTTTTATGAAGGGGGTGGGAGAGAATATAACCCGTTTCAGCTTAGGGTCAGGAGAGAAATCATAGTAGGTAAAAAATTCTAAAGAGAGGTGAAATAATGACATCAATTCAAGCCTTGGCTACATTTGGGGGCGCTATGGCACTCGCGGGAGGTCTTGCAGGATCGGCCGTAGGGATTGCCAATGCCGCTTCCTCCGGGGTGGCCACCCTGTCCGAAGAACCGGGACAGTTGAGAAACGTTATAGTCCTGGCATCCCTTCCAATGACTCAGAGCTTTTATGGATTGATTATACTGATCATAATCCTCACGGTGGTTCTGCCTAAGATCGCCGCCGCCGGAGTAGGCGCAGGGATAGCGGTGCTGGGCATAGGCATTATGGCAGGTTTCGCTGAGTTGTTTTCCGCGGTATTTCAGGGGTCGGTTTGCGCTTCAGGAATAGCCCTCCTTCCGAAGACAAAGGGGAGAATATTGACAGCTTCTATGATGCTCGCCGTGTTTGTGGAACTCATAGGAGTCCTCGGCCTGGTGTTTACCATCATGGCGCTCAGCATATTGAAGCTAATGTAAGAGGGTGAATATTATGGAAACCGGTAAAATAAGGACGGCTATCCTCGAGAAGGCGCAACGAGAGGCGGAGGAAATTACTGCCAAAGCCAAGTCAAAAGCCAAAGGCCTGATTGCAGACGCGAAGGAGCAAAAGGAAAAGCGGTTTGAAGAGGAAAAAAAGCGGATTATATCGGAAGCCAGGCGCGAAGCATCGAGAATACGGGCGAAATCCTCCCTCAAAGCGCGGCAGGAAATATTAAAAGAAAAAGACGCCGTCATCAACGAGGTTATGCAAAAGGCAAAAGAAGATCTGTCAGGGAAAACAACTGACAAAAAGGTATTTGCCCATCTCATCAGGGAGACAGTAAACGCCTTTGAATCAGAAGATAAACTGAAGCTGCTCGTATCTCAAAAGGATATCGCGGTAGTTCGCAAGGTCGTAGATGAGGATGACGGTCTGAAAAAACAGATCGCAGAGGTCAACGAATTCGAGTGCCTCGGAGGCGTTATGGCAGAGTCAATGGATGGCATGGTAAGCATCGACAACACATTTGACGTCAGGATTGAGATGTTTATGCCGAAGATCCTGCCGGAACTGGGTAGAGAACTTTTTGGAGCTGGTGAATAGTGAATCTGATAAGCCCTCGTTATGCATTCATATCGGCCTACCTCAAGGGTGAAGAGGCCCGGAGTATTACTTCCGGGCATATCGGTGAAATAGTGCAGAGGTCCGCAAACATGCAGGATGCCCTGGAAATCATCAGGGATACAGATATCGGAGAATATCTGCTGGACCAGCCGATAAAGACCTTCGACGACGCCGATGAGTATCTGTGGATATACATGGACGAATGCCTGAAACGTTTTGAAAGGTTCAAGACTCCTCCCGATATGTTGCGCATGGCGAACCTGTACGTTGAAAAGTATGATGTCCTGAATATCAGGATAGCGATCAGAATGCTCTCAAGAAGGGCGATGTCATCCATGGTACCCCTTGGCGTTATCCACAACAGCGGATATCTGAATGAGATGTCTGCCGCAAGGGATAAAGAGGAATTATCCGGAATCCTTGCGAAATGCGATCTTGGCGACTACGGACAGACCGTAATGGATATCAATGAAAAAGACCGGCAGGCTGTGTCCGAGGGAGAGGTCAGGCTGCAGAATATTCATCATCAGAAACTGCTGAAGGCCTTCAAAGACATGGATGACGGAGATCTGCTTGTGAAGACATTCAAAATCATTATTGATCTGTCAAATCTGCAGACTGTCTTTCGACTGTCCCTTGGAGGTGGTCACCCCGCAACAGGAGTTTCTATTTATAGCGGTGGGCGTATGCTTCCGGAAAACACCATAAGAGAATTGCTGACGTTGAAGATGCCTGAGATAGCAGGAAGGTTGGAAAACACGGAATACCATATGATAGCTCAGGAAGTATCCAAGGGCTACGAAAGGGACGGAAGGATCACTGTCTCAGATAAGATAACGGAAAAATACCGATTCAGACTGTTGAAAGATCTGCTCTCACCCAGGATATTATCTTCTTCCAACATGTTATGGTATCTGCTGCTCAAGGAGCTGGAGATAAGAAACCTTAGACTGACCTTCAAGATGCTCTCGGATGGGATACCGTCAGCAGAAATAAAGGATCTGGTAATCGCGGCATGACAAAACCTGAAAAGATAGACATTGCCATAATTGGAACCAGGGATCAGACGGCATTGATGAGGATTGCCGGCGTTGAGAAGTGCCGGGTAATAAAAGAAGATGCTGAAGACATAAATAAAGAGGTCCGGGATGCCCTTATGGATCTCTCGGAAGATACTTCCGTTGGAATAATAATGGTACCGGAAGAATGGACCAGTGGCGCGGCTGATACGCTGAAGCACATAAGGCAAAGTAAAAAAAGGACGGCAATTGTAATAGAGATTCCTTCTGGATTCAGGACAGAGGAACGGGATGTAAAGGGATATTACAAGACGTATACAAAAAAACTTATAGGATTCAATGTAAATATCTGAGAATGAAACAAACCATATGTAGTGTAGACAAAATATACTACCAAAGTGAGGCATGATTTATGGGTAAGATATGGAAAATTTCTGGGCCGGTTGTAATCGCCGAAGAGATGAGAGGATCCCAGGTATACGAAGTTGTAGATGTTGGTTATGAACGACTTCAGGGGGAAATCATCGGTCTTGAGAAAGATAAAGCCGTCATTCAGGTATATGAGGATACCGTCGGACTCAAAGTCGGCGAGCCGGTGACAGGAACTGGCAAAATTCTCATGGTGGAGCTTGGACCAGGGATTGTCGGAAACATCTATGACGGAGTTCAGCGTTCTCTTGTCACCATGATGGACGACGTTGGCGATTTCCTTGTGCGTGGTGTTCGAACAGATGCTCTTGACCGGAAAAAGAAATGGCATTTCACACCCTCAGTAAAAGCCGGTGACATGGTGCAGGAGGGTGATATCATCGGCACCGTCCCGGAGACGGGCCTTGTAGAGCACCGGATAATGGTGCCTATAGGAACTCAGGGGACCATCGTTGAGATATTGGAGGGGAACTTTACCATAGAAGAAACCGTCGCGCTCCTGGAGTACGAAGGTGAAAAAAAACCTCTGACGCTCATGCAGAAGTGGCCTGCACGAAAACCCAGAATATACAAACAGAGATTTAATCCCGAAGACCTTCTAGTGACCGGCACGAGGATCATCGACTATCTCTTTCCCCTGGCACTGGGAGGGAAGGCCGCCATACCCGGAGGATTCGGAACCGGCAAGACCGTTACCCTTCAGCAGATGGCCCGATGGTCCCAGACGCAGCTGAACATCTATGTCGGGTGTGGTGAACGTGGAAACGAGATGGCGGACGTCCTCCACAGTTTTAAGAAGCTGAGAGACCCCGCGACAGACAGGCTCCTGCAGGAAAAAGAGATATTCATCGCCAATACCTCCAATATGCCTGTCGTTGCCCGGGAAATAAGCATCTTTATCGGCATCACCATGGCTGAATATTTCAGGGACATGGGATACGATGTCCTCCTTGTGGCCGACTCTACATCCCGATGGGCCGAGGCAATGAGAGAAATCGGCGCGAGGCTGGAAGAAACACCGGGTGAAGAGGGGTTTCCCACCTACCTCGGCTCAAGACTCTCTGCATTCTACGAACGGTCCGGGAGAGTCAAATGCATCGGGAAACCGGAACGGATGGGGTCGGCGACGGTGATCGGCTCCGTAAGTCCTCCGGGCGCGGATTTCAGCGAACCGGTGACCCAGGCGACCCTCAGGATCGTCGATGTCCTCTATTCACTGGATGTAGCCCTTGCCAACAAGAGACACTTTCCAACCATAAACTGGCTGCAAAGCTACAGCCTCTATGCCGATTCGGTGGACAAATGGTGGAACAAGATCAGCCCCGATTACAATGAAATAAGGGACAGGACCCTCATAATCCTCCAGCGCGAAGCGGAACTTGAGGAAATTGTCCGGCTTGTCGGACCTGAGGCGTTGCCCGAAGACGATAAACTGGTGCTTCTCGCGGCACGCATGATCAGAGAAGACTTCCTGATGCAGAGCGCATATCATCCCGTTGACACATACACGGAGCCCAAAAGGGCGCACATGATGCTCAGTACTATCATTAAGTTTTCCCGTCTCGCGGAGGAGGCAACCGAGTCTGGTATGCTGGTAAGTGAGATAGCTTCTTCAAAGGTACTGCCGCTCATTTCACGAATGAAAGATATACCGAACGAAGAATTCGAGGATTACATGAAACAATTATGGTCTGATATAGACAAGAATCCTTTTGTTTAAGGAGGAGAGGTGGGTAATGGATTCTCTACAACTGTTTACGAGGCAGACAAAGGCTATCAGTACCGCAAGGAGATCACTCCTTGTCATTGAAAGCATCCCCGGCATCAGATACAATGAAATCGTGGATGTGCAGCTTGGCACAGGCGAAACAAGAATTGGTCAGGTGATAGAAGTTGGAAAGGAAACCACCGTAGTCCAGGTATTCGGAGGCGTCAGCGAAGTTGATCTTCTGAACAGCAGGGTGCGATACAAGGGAGAAACTCTGAAACTTCCCGTATCTGGAGACATCATGGGAAGAATCTTCGACGGGAGCGGCCAGCCCATAGACGGCGGTCCACCGATCGTGGCTGACAAATACCTCGACATAAACGGCGTACCGGCAAATCCGGCTTCCCGAATGCCTCCGGCGGAATTTATCGAGACCGGAATATCAGCGATTGACGGGCTCAATGTCCTGGTGCGTGGACAGAAGCTGCCAATCTTCAGTGGTTCGGGCCTGCCACACAACAAAATTGCCGCACAGATACTGAGGCAGGCATCACTGAAGGGGAAATCGGAAGAGTTTGCGATTGTCTTCGGTGCAATCGGCGTAAGCTACGACGATGCAGGCTATTTTATCTCTAATCTGGAGGAGACCGGGGCGCTCAGCCGCTCCGTCGCATTCATCAACACGGCATCATCGCCTGTTATTGAGAGATTATCAACACCTCGTCTGGCGCTGACAGCGGCGGAATATCTGGCATGGGAACACGACATGCATGTCCTTGTCATACTCACGGACATTACAAACTACTGCGACGCGCTGCGCGAACTGGCCGCCATGAGAGGTGAGATACCGAGCAGAAGAGGATATCCGGGATATATGTACACGGACCTCGCCTCCCTATATGAAAGGGCCGGAAGGATAACCGGCAAGGAGGGTTCGGTTACTATTATACCCATCCTGACGATGCCCGATGACGACATCACGCATCCGATAGCCGATCTTACGGGATACATAACCGAGGGACAGATTGTTTTGTCGAGGGCCTTGGAAAGAAAAAGGATATATCCGCCCATAGATGTCTTTCTGTCGCTTTCACGAATGATGAAAGAGGGAATCGGCGAGGGGAATACAAGGGAAGATCATAACAATGTATTCATGCAGTCATATGCCGTCTATGCGGAAGGAAACTACCTGAGAGAGATCTCCACCGTCATCGGTTCCGAGGCGCTCAGTGACAGAGACAGGCTGTACCTCTCCGCCTCGGACAGGTTCGAACAAGAATTCATATCACAAACCGAGAATGATAGAAGGACAGTTGAAGAAACTCTGGGGCTGGCGTGGAATATTTTCTCCATGCTTCCAGCAGAAGACCTCAAGCTCATCCAGGAGAAACACATAAAGAAATATCTTAAGACTCCGGAAGACCGGATAGATGACGGGACAAGTTAGACTAAGTCAGCAAGAAGAAATATCTCATACACCTTGCTTGTTCTTTTGATTGTTTTCTGTGGTAAGTTAAAGCTTACATAACACGTTATGCGTGCTTCAACACGCCTTGAAAACAAACAAAATTACGGCGCAATCTGTATAACATATTTATTCTTGATTCCTAAAAGGATGCCATGTCAGCAAAAGTACAGGTAACAAGACCAACAAAGATCGAGCTTGCTCGCCTGAAGCGCCGCATGAAGCTGGCCACGAGGATCCAGAAGATCGTCAAGGACCGACTTTCCATACTCATCATGGAATTCCTCCAGACCGTCAAGGAATGTGCTTCCGCCAAAGAGAAGTTGCTCGCTGATTTCAGTGAGGCCTACAAAGCACTGTCCGTCGCCACGGGATACCATGGATACGCGTTCCTGGAAAAGGAACTCCTCGCATCCGAAATTGCATTCAGTATAAACACTGTCACGAGAAATGTAGCTGGAGTTAAACTGCCCGTCTTTGAAACGGAAGATATTGATGCACTGAGTTTTTCCGCAAGGAACACGACCGACACATCCTCACTGATAGACAACAGCACCAACCTCTCACGAAAATGTCTGAAGGCCATAATAGAACTGGCTGAACTTCAGAATTCCCTGGAACTTCTCGGCACTGAGATAAACAAGGTGAAGAGAATAAACAACGCACTGGAGCATATTGTAATCCCAGGGCTTGATGCCACCATAAAATACCTGACGATGAAGTTCGAGGAACGTGATCGTGAAGAGGTTGCCCGGCTCAAATATGTCAAGACTTTGATTGAGCAAAGAGAAGCATATGCGTATTGATGATTCAACTCCGGACGGAAAACTTGAATACTGCCTGAGCAATGACCTGAAGACGTTGAACGCCCACTTGCCCCGGAAGCGAAAGGCACTGAGCGAACTTCTCGAGGAAGAACACCCTCATGTGGAATGCGGAGATGGAAGTACGCACTTCTTTAAAAAAAAGGAGCTTGAGCGCCTGGCGAAAATGTTAAATAATAATGACCGGCAAATGTTGTTGTTGCCGATTATCATGGAGGTAGGATCTGTTGAAGGTGGCATAACAGTAAAATCCAGAACCGGAACCGAAGCAAAGGTATTCTCTGAAATCCTGGAGATGCCCATAACCTGCGGAGCGGGGATGATAACCATTTTCAGACCACAGTTAAATGTACTGAGGAAAGTGTTGAAGACAACCACACAGTATGTCTTCAACGCTTAAGAGATATGGCAAAAACTTAATAAAAGGAGGGTCATTATGAAAGTGTTCGCTGACAGACTGATCAACGTTCTGAAAAATCACAATGAGCCAATCGCTCACCAGTGGTGCACCGCCGTAAGGAAAAACCCCCGGACACCGTCATTCAACAATGTGTCGTTTGAGAAATGCAATCAGAGAGCGGTTTATTTCTACAAAAACCTGATAAAGATGTACTACAGTGAAAAACCCTATACCGAGGTGCGTGAGTATTTTACAGAATACGCTGAGGCCAGTTACAAAAACGGCATGCCATTGCATGAAACCCTCTACGGTCTCATCATGATGAGGAGACATATGTGGCTCTACGCCGATTTTCAGGCTCCTTTCCTCAGTGCCATGGATCATCAGCAGGCGGTTGAAACGATAAACAAGACGATACGCATTTTCGATCACGGTATCTATATAGTCACCCAGAAGTACTGTGAATTTTTGAAGCAGTAAGGAGACTGCCATGCCAGCAGAAATACGTGAAACGATACGCGAGATAGAAGGCGAAGCAGAAAAATTGATAGAAACGGCCAGGGCGGATGCAAGAGGCATCCTGGAAGATGCCAGCAAAAAGGCCCGGGACATCATGTCATCGGAGATATTAATGGAAGATGTCAAAAGTGAGCGTGACAGGATTATCTCCGCGGCTGAAGAAGAGGCAAAAAAGGAAATTGAGAAATCGAAAGAGACTTCCAAGCGAATCATCTCAGATCTTGCCGGAAAAATAGACAACTTCTCCCAAGTAATGGCCGATCACATAAGAGGAATCAAGTAAAACCCGGTATCCGGCAAGCTGCCTCGTACAGTTTGCCGGATACCGGAACTGCATGAAAACCATATCCGATTATTCTGCGAATAATTATGTCGCATTTCATCCATTTCTTATCTTGAAAATCTTTTCACATGAGTATAGTACTGTTCGGAGCGAATGGCGGTCTCTGCCCTTCGTAAAATAATCAACCAGGAGAAAAATCATGACGGAGATTATTGATGTATACGCAAGAGAGATACTTGATTCGAGGGGTACACCCACAGTGGAAGTGGAAGTAACACTCAGTTCGGAAATAGTGGGAAGGGCTTCTGTCCCGTCGGGCGCATCAACTGGAGAGCACGAGATGCTGGAACTCAGGGACAACGACATGGACAGGTATCTGGGAAAAGGTGTGGAAAAGGCCGTCGAAAATGTAACTTATAAAATTGGGCCTGAAATAATAGGCATGGATTGCCTCTTTCAGAGAGATATTGATTACGCAATGATTGCGCTGGACGGAACAGACAACAAAAGTTCCCTCGGCGCCAATGCCATGCTTGGAGCTTCGCTCGCCTGCGCGAGGGCGGCCGCGAAGGCAACGGGTATGCCCCTTTACAGATATATTGGCGGTGTTTCCGCCAAAGACATACCTGTCCCAATGACAAACATCCTGAACGGCGGACAGCACGCCGATAATAACGTAGATATACAGGAATTCATGATTATGCCTGTGGGTGCCCCCGATTTCAGGGAGGGCATCCGGATGTGCAGTGAAGTCTTCCACTATCTGAAATCCGTTCTGCAGAAAAAGGGGTACGGCACGGCTGTGGGAGATGAGGGTGGATTCGCTCCAAACCTGAAATCCAACGAAGAGGCACTCTCGTTAATCATGAAAGCCATTGATAAAAGCGGATATTCACCTGGCAGTGATATATTCATCGCCATCGATTCTGCCGCAAACTCGTTCTACCTCGACGGGAAATATACGCTCTCTGCGGAGAAGAAACCGGTAAAAACATCCGAAGAGCTTGTTGCTTTTTATAGCGACCTGGTTGAAAGATACCCGATAATATCTATCGAAGATGGCCTGGCGGAAGATGACTGGGACGGATGGAAACTTATGACTGACAAACTGGGTGCAAGTGTTCAGATCGTGGGAGATGACATCTTCGTCACAAACAGGGAGAGACTTGAGAAGGGCATATCTCTCGGCATCGCCAACTCCATCCTGATCAAACTCAACCAGATAGGCACACTGACAGAAACCCTGGAAACAATTGAACGGGCAAAAGAAGCGGAGTACACCACCGTCGTATCCCACAGGTCGGGCGAGACGGAAGATACCTTCATGTCCGATCTCGCAGTCGCGATGAACTGCGGTCAGATCAAGAGCGGCTCCGTTTCCAGGAGTGAACGCCTTGCAAAGTACAACCAGCTTATCAGGATAGAGGAAGAGCTTGGAGATAATGCCGTCTACAGAGGGATGGGCGCATTTTACAATATCTCCAAAGGATAGGGGGGGAATCAACACTGCTATATCATAAATTTGAACAGCCTGCGTCTGAAGGATTCCAGCAGTCCTTTGTCATCCTGTGAAAGGAATTTTGCACCCTTATCACCCTTGCTCATGGATACTGATATCGCCCCGCTGTCCGTAAGAAACTTCAGTGCATTTTTGTAATTAGACTGCGAAAGTGCCTCTGCCTTGGAGATTTCCCCCTTTTTGTATGTCTTTGCGCCAAGTTTCTGTATCTTTTTTACAAGATCCTTCTCCTGCCTGACCCTGTTTTTCAGATACTTGTTGCACCCCCTGGACACAATCCAGTAAGACTCGAGGTAATTCTGTATGAGTCCCGCAAACGACTGGAGAGAGGCCCTCCCATTTCCGGTTACTCCGATGGACATTATGTCACCATCCTCATGCGCAACTATTATGCCACTATCATGTGCGTATGACACAACCCTCTTCACCTCTTCGAGGTCATCCACATTATTGTCATAGATAAATTCATGTTTGAACAGATCCTTGAAGAACCTGTAATCCTCCATCACTTCAGAAAGATAAACTTTGCTGGCATTACTGGTAAGAATCGAGATTGACACAAAAGAGAGAGAAACGAGGGGATGGAGTATACTGTTCTTGTGGTATTCGAGATTCAGTCTCTTGCCCTCATCTACAGAGTATATCGTCTCTTCGAATTCATCTTCCTCATCATCCTCTTCCGGTCCCGTCTTAGATATAAAGCCGGACGACTCAAACATCCCCAGGGCATCACTGAGTGCCTTCTCCCTGTTGGCAAATGTGGTTGAGAACTTCGCTCCCCTGTATGCAAGGTAATCATAAAACTCACTCAGTATATTCATCAGGTCATCATGCGATATCCCTCTCCTGTAGTGGCATAAAAGCCCGGCCGCTACCAGGGAGGCGGGCAACACAACAGATACCTTGTTTATTTCATTGACAATTTCATACCCCATTCTTCTGTACAGAGATCGCCTTTCCAATGTAGTCATCTCTTCAATGGGAATCTCGTGTGAAGCGAGGTACGACTTCAGCAGCATCGGTTCTCCCACATTCATGTAAACCCTTCCGTAGCGTTTTTTGAGAACCTTTCTGTTCTTTATCAGGTCCAGTATCTTCTCCTTTTCCTTGCTGGCACCCCCAAGTTCCTTCAGATAGGATTTCTCCTCTATAACCTTGTCATACCCTATAAAGATAGGAACTATCGCCAGGTCGTCAAAACTTGCCTCCCCGTATGCCTGCATTATCATCGAGAGAAGGCCATATTTCGGCATGATCATTTTGCCTGTGCGGCTCCTCCCCCCTTCAATAAAGAATTCTATGGGAAACCCCTCCGCGAGAAGTGTCTTGACGTATTTGGAAAGGGCCTCTCCGTACAGGGCATTGTCACCAATCGTTCTTCTGATAAAGAAAGCTCCAAAATTTCTAAAAAAATGCCCCAGAGGCCAGAAGCTGAGATTGATCCCGGCAGCAATAAAGGGAAGTTGTATATTGTTGTAGTAAAAAACATAGTGAATCAAAAAATAGTCTATGTGACTTCGATGACACGGGATCACGACAAAGGGCATCTTCTTGGAAACCTCTCTCATCTTTGAAAGGCCCTCCTTGTCCACGATCACACCGTCATATATATTGTTCCAGACCCAGGTGAGGATCCTGTCCATGAATCCCACGTACGTGTCATTATACCCGGCGGCTATCTCAAGCAGATACCCCTTGGCCCTGTCAACGATGGTGCCGTATCCCTCTCTTCCGGTCGAAGCCATATCCTCCATGAATTTTACAAGCACCGGGTCCATCAGGGCCATTCCGACAATCTCCTCTCTCGACTTGAGAACAGGCCCGACAATAGCTCTCTTTTCTTCGTCAATTCTGTCTATGAGCTCTTGTCTCAAAAGGTAACTGATGGTTTCTCTGGACTTTCCCTTGTTGTTTTCCAGGAATTCCGCTAGGTTCACGGGTTTTGAAGACACGATAAAAGCCTTTGAATAATATCTGAAGAAGGTTATCAATCTTCGCAACATGCCCGGATTTTCGGTCTCTCCGAACAGAAGGTCTATCAGACCCTTGTCCTTTTTTTCCCTCCTGCGCCCGTAAGCAACAAGCTGTGGGATCAAAAAAACAGGGACATCCATATCTCTTTGTGCGTCAATCAGCTGTCCCAGAGGATCCTCTACATTTCTGCCCCCTATGGATTCCGAACCGCGAAGATATACAATAGATCTCTTTTTGTCTGTTGTTATCCTTTTCAGGTACTCATTTTGAAATGGATTGTGAAAAAATCGTGAAATGATTGATTTGAAGGCATACCGAAAGGGTTGCCAGAGAATCATGTTGATTCCACAGCAATAAACAGGCCTTTCAACGCTCTCCCTGGTCAACACGTTCCGGAGTATCAGACAATTCAGCTGACTCTTGTTCTTCAGGGCGTATACAACAACTCTTTCTTTTGAGAGATCCTTCAGTTTGGCCAGGTCCTCTTCATCGGTCTTCACCTTAGACAAGGCTACATTCAGGAACCGAAACAATGGTGATTTCGTTTCTTTGTATAACTGACCGCTATAATATTCCCCTATCTGCCTACCGGCTGATTCTCGTCCCGATTTGATTGTCATAATATCACATCATCTCTTTTCATATGGATTACAAGTTTCATTCTACTTAATTTGTCAGGTAGCCGGATAACATTCCGGAAATCTTTGAATTATATATTCTTTTACACATTTTTCAATCTCCCCGGCGGTGGATAATGTCATCGCCTTTTTCAACAGTTCCTTTGATTCTCTGACGGTTGATTTTCTTATTATCCTCTTCACACGTGGTACCGCCAGTGGCGTCATGCTAAGCCCGTCAAGTTCAAGACCGAGCAGAATGGGCGTGTACAGGGGATCACCTGCCATCTCGCCGCATATGGCAACCTTTATGCCAGCCCTGTGCCCCGCATCAACAACCTGCTTGAGCATTCTCAATATGGCAGGATGAAGAGGCTCGTATAAATATGTAACACTTTCATTCACCCTGTCAATCGCAAGTGCGTACTGTATCAAATCGTTAGTCCCGATACTGAAAAAATCCACTTCTTCCGCGAGTTGCTCCGCCATAATCACCGCAGACGGAACTTCTATCATGATACCTATCTTTATATCCTCATCAATAGAAACTCCTTCGGACATAAGTTCTGTCTTGACTTCGTCAATTATGTTCCTGGCATCTCTGATTTCCTGGACTCCGGAAATCATAGGAAGGAGGATTCCTGTATTGCCATAGGCACTGGCGCGCAGAATGGCTCTCAACTGCACCTTGAAAAGTTCAACCTCCTGGAGACAGAACCTTATTGCCCTCAACCCCATTACAGGATTCATCTCCTCTGCCAGTCCGGCATCGGAGATAAATTTATCACCCCCCAGATCAAACGTCCTGATAGTGGTCCATTTGATCCCCTTGCCCTCTATAACTTTTTTATACGTAGAAAGATGCTCTGCTTCCGAGGGAAGTTGTTCCCTGTTGATATAGATAAACTCCGTCCGGTAAAGACCTATACCGTTAGCCCCATGAAACACCGCGGTTGGAATTTCTTCAACAAATTCTATATTTGCACCCACACCAACACTATGACCATCCGCTGTTACTGCGGGAAGATGCGCGTCCTTGAGCAGATCTTTCTCCATTGCAAGGTAGTGTTTCTGTTTGTCCTTGTATCTTTTTATCACCTCCGGATCGGGGTTTACAATAACAACACCTGCAGTGCCGTCAACAATGATCACATCACCCGTGCTTACCTCTCCGGTAATCCTCTCAAGTCCGACAACGGCCGGAATTGCGATAGATTTTGCGACAATCGCTGTATGAGAAGTCTTCCCGCCAATGTCCGTGGCGAAACCCAGGATCTTACGCGTCGACATCTGAACCGTATCGGTAGGAGAGAGGTCTCTTGCGACAATGACAACCTCCCCCTCGATATCAGAGACCAATTCATGCGTCTTTCCAGACAGTTTCATCAGGAGCCTCTGTCCCACATAGTCCACATCCCTGATACGCTCCCTGAGATATTCATCCTCTATCTTATCAAATACCTCTCTCTGTCGAGAGATCGTCATCTTCAACGCCCATTCCGCATTAACACAATGTTCCTCTATGTTCCCAATGACATCATCGACAAAGGTCCTGTCATCGAGTAACATGATATGGATATCGACAAATAGAGATTCGATCCCCTTGCTATCACTAAGATCCGTTTTTATCTCCAGTAATTCCTGGCGTGAATCTCCGAGGGCTCTTCTAAACCTTTTGATTTCCCTCGAGACAGATCCGCCTGTAGTCAATTTATGGAGTGTTTCTTTGACGTCCTGGCGATTCAAGACATAGACACCACCAATCACTATGCCGGGAGAAACTCCTATACCCTTGAGGGCAATTGTCGTTTTCAGTTCATTTTCGCCCAATTATTCTTCTCCGAATTTATTTTCCACGAGTTCTTCAATCTCCCTCATGATATCATCCGCATCCAGACCGACGGCCTCAACCGTAATGCGGCTTTTCATGGGACATGCAAGTGTTAATATATCAAGGATGCTTTTGCCGTCAACCTTTCGTCCGTCTTTCTCAAGTAACACACTGGCATCATATTTGTTCGATGCATTTACTATCGTGGCTGCGGCTCTCGCATGAAGTCCCAGTTTATTTTTTAATGTGAATGTCTTGATTCTCTTCATCTTATACTGTCACCACTAATAACAAGCACACCATTCCATAAAGGATTGCGATAGAAGATATCCCTCTGCCTACCAGCGAGAGACAGAGGAGAACAAGCGAGAATGTCCCCCCCACCGCCACCCACGGGGGGAAATCCGCAAGGATGATAGATGAGTCAACAAATACCGCACACAAAACGGCAAGAAGGATAGTAGTAACCCACTTCAATGTCCTGACTTTACCGGGAAGGTCTATCGCGCTTAGAAAACGAACCCCACCCTTTCCGTCCAGATAACCCTCGCAGAAACCCTTCAACCGTACCCATATGTGAATGGAATTGAACATCATCAGAAAGATCAGCGGCGCTACGAGCAATCCTTCAAGTGCAAGGATAACTCCGACCACGGAAGTGAATGGCTTGAACCCTCCCCAGAAAAAGTGATCCCCAATCGCAGCATACGGGGCCATCAGTGTCTCTTTGAGACGAACCGCTTCCGGGCAGTTACTGTCTTCAGAAGACTCCTCCATCCTGGCCACGGACCCTATGATCGCCCCTGTAAGATACTGGTGCGAGCTGAACTGCTGAGTATGCCTTGTCAGCGCCCCGGAAACCCGCTCTTTGTCCACTCCAAATCTTCTGACGAGAGGAATAAGGGAATATGCAAAACCCGTATTCTGCATCTTCTTAAAATTCCACGAAGATTGAACGAACAGAGACCTGAGAAACATCTCTATCAGGTCAACCTTTTTCATTCTGCAATATCCCCCCTGTTTTCCTGAAAGCTTTCCAAAGTTTTTGAAGACATATTATTAGCAATCAGGGCGAAACATAAGTAACATGTTTAACACATTCGGTCAATTGTCAAGAGGACATGCCACAGGGTTATTTTTTTATTGACACGATATATTTTATCTGTTAGTTACCGCGCCAGTTAATTCGGAACATATGTAATGTTGGGGCCGCCTGCGGCATGACGGTCCTTTTTTTTGTCCGATATATACTCAATCAAAAAAAGGGGGACGGTCCCATGCTTTGCCAAACGATCAAGAAAGATTACGAATGTATTTTTATGACCAAAAAAGGGTGTAGTTTTAACGGAGGCAGTTGTCATCCAATCATCGAAAAGTGTGAAGGATGCAGTAAGTGTATTGAATATTCTTCCGTTAAATATTGCCTCGTTTACCCGGATCCCGCCGGAAAATGGGCCATGGGAGGGTGTCCATCGGCTACACACATAAAGAAGGATGCGGAAGAAACTGCGCAGAAGATTAATCCTCTGAAGGCGTCAAAAAGAGGTTCCCAAAGATAGTTCTTCTCTTCACTTCGAAAGGCTTCAAACTGGCTGTGGCGTGGCATCTGCAAAAAACACCGCCGGTATTAACAAAGTCACAAGAAAGGCTGGTCAAAGCCATCGGCTCTGACCAGCCTCTTTATGTAAGCCTGAAGGATCCAGCTTCAAAACGGGATCTTCACTTTTGCTCCGGCAGGTTGCGGTGAATTCGCCCACCGTCAAGCTCAACTGATAACTTCTCTTATCTCCCTCAGCCCTCTTTTGATGTCAATCAACCTGCCATCATCTCCAGACGGGATCTGCCCCTCTTGTCGATTTATATCAATCAGTCTCTTTCTGGCACCGGCTATGGTGTACATCTCATTGTACAGCAGGGTCTTGATTGCCAGTAATTGTTCCACGTCTTTTTTCCTGTAAAGACGCTGGTCAGACCTGGTACGTACAGGTCTTACGGTCACAAACTCAGATTCCCAGTATCTGACGACGTAAGGCTTTACTCCCAGTATTTTGCTCACCTCACCAATACGGAAATAATTCTTATCAGGAATAGTCATAATAGAGAATCCGCAAATCAAGGGCAACCGTCCGGCACAAAACCAACCTTCAATTCATCAGCTATTTAACGCTTTTTTCAACACCTGACTTGATTTAAAGGTCAAGACCCTTCTGGCAGATATCTTCATTTCTTCGCCGGTTTGTGGGTTTCTTCCCCTGCGGGCTGCCTTCTCTTTTATATTTAATTTGCCGAACCCGGAGATCTTCACATCCTCACCTTCGGCAAGGCTTTCCTTAATGATATCAAATACGGACTCCACAAAGCAGGCCGAATCGCTCTTTGATATACCTATTCTTTCATGTACACTTCTTATGATATCAGCTTTTGTCATTTTCCCCTCCATGATCTGGTGTCAGCTAAATCTTGACCCCTCTGATCTGCGCACCAGTGTTTCTTGTTATCGTTTCAACTATCCTGTCATGAACCTCTTCAACTTCGAGGTCCGTCAGGGTCCTCGTGGTTGAACGATACGTAAACCTCACGGCCAGACTTTTCATCCCGTCTGGAACCCCTTTCCCGTCATATACATCAAATATGCCTGCATATTCAAGCAAATTCTCCCTTTTTTCGTGAGCAAGATTCAATATGGTTTTCCCTTCAACCGTTCTATCCAGCAAAAACGCAACATCTCTTGATATGGATGGAAACTTCGTAATATCTTTGTAGATCATTTCATCGCGTGGCAGAGCGACAATCGTCCGGAGATCCAGCTCGAAGATTACCGCCTTCCCCTTTATATCCATCCTGTCAAGGACATCGGGATGAACATCACCGAGAAATCCGATGGTCTTATTGCCAGACATAACATGGCATGACCTTCCTGGATGGAGAAAAGGCCTGTCGCAATCAGAGCTGAACCAGATATCACTGATTCTCAGAGCGTCAAACAGATTTTCCACGCATCCCTTAAGGTCATAGAAATCGGATTGCAACCCGTCATCAAAGTGCCACAACCTGTCATATCTCGAACCGCTGACAAGTCCCCCCACCTTCTCATCCTCCACTGGGAGTTCTTCGTCAATATCAGTAAATATTTTCCCCATCTCAAATATTCTGAGGTCATGATTCCCGACACTGATGTTCTTTCTCATCGTCTCCAGAAGGCCATATACAAGACCTGTTCTCATGACGGACATATCTTCACCGAGCGGATCTTCAAGCTTTATCACCCTGCGTCCCTTATCATCCTTGTTCAAACCGAGGATGTCCGCCGTAGTCGGGGTTGTAAAACTGTAGTTGATAACCTCTGAATAACCAAAACCGTTAAATATGGTCCTTATCCTGTCTTCCAGCGCTCTTTTATCGTCTCTGGTTCCCGTTTCCGAAAGCTCCGGCAGAGATGCAGCGATGTCCTCGTAACCATGAATCCTTGCTATTTCCTCAGTCAGATCAATCTCTCTTGAAATATCCACCCTGAAGGTTGGAGGTGTTACAAGATATCCCATCTCTCCATTATCCTTCACTGTCATCTCAAGGCCCTCGAGAATGTCTTTCATCTCTCCCGATTCAATCTGCGTGCCAAGGATACTGTTCACCTTTTCCGGTCGCAGAGGTATATCCTCTGCCGTTTCGATCTTCACTGGATATTCATCGATATATCCCCTGCATACGGAACCACCCGACAGACTGGCTATCAGTTGAGCGGCCCTGTTGAGGGCATTTACTACCCCTTCGGGATCAATACCCCTCTCAAAACGAAAGGCCGCATCTGTACCCATTCCCAGAAATCTTGCAGACTTGCGGATGGATGAAGGGTTGAAATATGCGCTCTCAAGGAAAATCTCTTTGGTATCATCCTCAACCTCGGAATTAAGACCACCCATTATACCGGCAACCGCAACCGGCTTGACGCCGTCACATATCATAAGTGTATCGGCGGTCAATGTCCTTGCCTTTTCGTCCAGCGAAACAAATTCTTCTCCTTCCGTTGCGCCCCTCACCACAATCCTTTTTTCTTCCAGAAATCGGAAATCAAAGGCATGCAACGGTTGACCGCATTCCATCATGACAAAATTTGTAACATCAACAATATTATTGATCGCGCGCAACCCCACTGCCTCGAGTCTCGTACGCATCCATGCGGGGGAAGGCCTGATTTCAACATCTTTTATCAGTCTCGCGGTATATCTGGGACAAAGGCTGGGGTCGAGTATCTTCACAGAGGTCAGGGCATCTGTATTCTCTCCCTTTTCTTCGAATCCTACATCCGGGCGCCTTACCTTTTTCCCGGTCATTGCGGCAATCTCTCTCGCCATGCCTATCATGCTCAGACAATCGGGCCGGTTCGGAGTAATGGACACCTCAAGCACGACATCTTCAAGATCAAGGGCCGAGGTCAGATCCTCACCAAGGGTTAGATCATCGGGCAGTATCATGATACCTGTTGTATCTTCGCCTATGCTCAGTTCCTCTTCAGAACAGAGCATCCCCTCGGACAGCTCTCCTCTCAGTCTGGAGCTCTTTATCGTGTATCCACCCGGTATGGTTGCCCCCACTTTTGCGAGAGGTACAATATCGCCCGCTTTTATGTTTGCTGCGCCGCACACCACAGGAAAGGACTGCTCACCAGTTGAGACTTCACATAATGATAGTTTATCGGCATTGGGATGGGGCTTAATGGAAAGTATCTTAGCAACAACTACGCCGGAAAAAGCGGGGCTTATCCTGTCAATTGAATCAACCTCCAGCCCGGCCATTGTCAATTTATCGGCAATTTCCTCCGGGGTCAGCTCTACATCAATATAATCCCTCAACCACTTGAGACTGATTAACATATATATTCACCACCACTGATTTAAATAGGTTAAAACTGCTCCAGGAATCTCCGGTCGTTCTCGAAAAACAGACGAATATCCGATATGCCATATTTGAGCATCGCAATTCTCTCCACACCGAGACCAAAGGCAAAGCCCGTAACTTTTTCCGTATCGTAGTGTACTGTCTTGAAGACTTCAGGATCAACCATCCCGCACCCGAGGATCTCTATCCATCCGCTGTGACCGCAAACGCGACAGCCGGAGCCCTTGCACATCACGCATTGTATGTCAACCTCTGCGCTCGGCTCTGTAAAAGGGAAAAAACTGGGACGAAACCTCAGCAGGGTGCCACCACCAAACATCTGCCGGAGAAAAAAAGTTAGGGTTCCCTTAAGATCCCCGAAGGTGATGTCCTCATCAACCAGCAATCCCTCAACCTGATGGAACATGGGTGTATGTGATATGTCGGAATCGGGCCTGTACACCTTGCCGGGTGAAAGGATTCTTACAGGGGGAGATAGTTTTTCCATAGTCCTGATCTGGACTGGGGATGTATGGGTACGCAGGACAACATTATCGGTTATATAGAACGTGTCATGTATATCCCTCGCAGGATGATCTTCAGGGATATTGAGGGCCTCGAAATTGTAATAAGTCAATTCCACCTCAGGACCTTCTACGACGGAAAATCCCAGGGTTGAGAAGATATCGCATATCTCGCCCTCCACCCTCGTCACAGGATGGAGTCTTCCGTACCTTATACCCCTGCCTGGAAGGGTTACATCAATCTTCTGGTCAGACAGAAGCCTGTCCTTTTCCCCGGATTCTACTCCTTTCAGGGAACTTTCAATCTTTTCCAGGAGGAAATTTTTTATGTCATTGGAAAGTTTGCCGAGACTTGGTTTATCTTCCGGGGAAACATCCTTCAAACCCCGAAGGATATCTGTGAGGAGCCCTTTTCTTCCAAGGTATCTGGTTTTTATTCCAAGTAACTCCTCCGCACTTTTGGCTGAATTTATCTCATCATGAGCCCTTCTCCTCAAATTTTCGAGAGCTTCCTTCACGTAAATTACTCACCTTTCGCTATACAGGCAATCCTGGAAAATGCTCCGGGATCATTGACGGCCAGTTCCGCAAGTATCTTTCTATCCAGATCAACTCCAGCGTTTTTTATCCCGCTTATGAATCTACTGTAAGTGATACCGTTCATACGGGCGGCGGCATTTATCCTCGCGATCCAGAGCTTTCTGAAATCCCGCTTTCTAACTCTCCGATCCCTGTATGAATATTTCATCGCCCTTTCAACGGCTTCGGTAGCGGTTCTGTACAACCTGCTCCTCGCTCCGAAATATCCCTTCGCGAGCTTCAGTATCCCTCTTCTTTTCTTCCTGGCATGTATACTTCTCTTTACTCTTGGCATATATATCTCCCTGAAACTATTTTATGCATAAGGAATCAGCTTCTTGATCCCATTCATATCGCTCTTGTCAAGGAGATCCGATTTCCTAAGACTTCTCTTCCTTTTAGTCGTCTTCTTGGTCAGGATATGGCTGGAATATGCCTTGCTCCTCTTTATCTTCCCTTTCGCGGTAAGGCGGAACCTCTTAGCCGCTCCCCTGTGCGTTTTTATCTTCGGCATTTTATCGCTCCCGGTTCTATTATGAAAACTGTCACTTTTTCGGAGGGGATAATACCATTATCATGTTTCTCCCCTCACGTTTTGGAAACTGGTCAACAACACATATCTCGCCCAGTCTTTCCTTTATATTCTCCATTGTCTGTCTGCCCTTATCCGCATATACGACCTCCCTTCCCCTGAACATCATTGTTACCTTCACCTTGTTGTTCTGTTCGAGAAAGCGTTGTATATGTCGGAGCTTCACCAGCAGGTCATGCTCCTCCGTCTTCGGCCTTATGCGAATTTCCTTCAGTTGAACTGTGCTCTGGCTCTTCTTTGTACCATGAGTCTTCTTGCTCTGCTGGTACTGGTGTTTCCCGTAATCCATGATACGGCAAACAGGCGGCGAGGAATTTGGAGCTACTTCAACCAGATCAAGATCCAGTCCCTCCGCCTTCGCAAGAGCATCAGTAAGTGATATTATCCCCAACTGCTCACCGTCCGAACTGACCACCCTAACCTTGTCAACCCTGATCTCGCTGTTGATTCTCAAATGCTTAGCTATGTGTCACCTCCTGAATTTTGCAGAAAATAATACGTTATTATAACACACTTTTATTCATATTTGTCGCACTTTTCATTCACAATGGAAATAAAATCCTTGACGCTCATTGAACCAAGATTACTGCCATCCCGCTGCCTCGGTGAAATCGAGCCTGATTCTACCTCCCTGTCACCAATAACCAGCATATAGGGGACCTTCTGCATCTGTCCTTCTCTTATCTTATATCCAAGCTTCTCGTTTCTGAAATCTTTTTCGCAGCGTATCCCCGCATCCTTAAGTTGATTCCAGACATTCTCGCCGTGAGGAATGTGTTTATCGGTCACAGTAAGAACGCTTGCCTGCACTGGAGACAGCCATACAGGGAAGGCCCCGGCGTGGTGCTCAATCAGGATTCCCATGAAACGCTCTATTGCACCGAGAATGACCCTGTGAAGCATAACAGGCCTGTGTTTTTCCCCATCCGCTCCTATATATGACAAATCAAACCTGTCAGGAAGTGCAAAGTCACATTGTATCGTGGCACACTGCCACTTTCTTCCGAGGGCGTCTCTCAGCTTGAAATCTATCTTGGGACCGTAAAAAGCGCCGTCTCCTTCATTGACATCATACGCTATGTTATTATCTTCAAGCGCCTGTTTCAGGGCATCAGTTGCCAGTTCCCAGTCTTCATCAGATCCTATCGAGTTTTCTGGTTTTGTACTCAGCTCCACCTCATATTCAAAACCGAACACCCCCATGGAATAATCCACCAGATCTGCGATAGCCCTGATCTCCGCGTTAAGCTGATCGGGCGTGCACAGGATATGGGCGTCATCCTGCGTGAACTGACGCGCCCGCATAAGACCATGCAGAACACCCGTCTTCTCATGCCTGAGAACTGTCCCCAGCTCAAAATACCTCAGGGGCAGATCCCTGTAGCTCCTTATCTTCGATTTGTATATCAGCATATGGGCGAGACAGTTCATCGGCTTTATACCGTACAACTGTTCATCAACCTCGGTGAAATACATATTTTCTCGATAGTGTTCGAAATGCCCGGATTTTTTCCACAGATCTCCCTTAAGTATCTGAGGTCCCATAACGATATCATAACCGCGCTTCAGATGTTCTCTTTTCTCCCAATCCTCTATGATCGTTCTTAAAAGGGCACCCTTGGGGTGAAATATCACCAACCCCGGTCCTGCCTCATCATTTATCTGAAAGAGATCAAGCTCTCTCCCAAGCCTCCGGTGGTCCCTCTTTCTGGCCTCTTCTATCACCTTGAGATAGTTATCAAGTTCCCCCTGTGTGGCAAATCCGGTACCATAGATACGTTGAAGCATCTTGTTCTTTTCATCTCCGCGCCAGTATGCCCCAGCGACATTCAGGAGTTTGAAGGCCACGATCATCCCCGTTGAAGGTATATGAGGTCCCCTGCAGAGGTCGACAAACTCTCCCTGGCTGTAGAGACTTACAGCGGTGACATCATCAGGAAGGTCATTCAGCAATTCCACCTTATATAACTCACCTCTGTCCTCGAAGAAAGAAACCGCTTTCTCCCTGGACATCTCCCCGCGAGCGAAGGGATGGTCGGCGGATATAATCTCAAGCATTTTTTTCTCTATCCTGATAAGATCCTCCGGCGTAAAGGTGTCGGAATATTCAAAATCATAGTAGAAACCATCTTCTATGGATGGCCCTATGGTCACCATAACGCCTTCGAAAAGTTCCTGCACCGCCTGGGCCATTATATGTGAGATGCTGTGCCTCAACACGTCCAGCCCATCTGCGGAGGATATATCAACAGGCTCGATTTCAGCGTCCATTAGCACAGGACAACTCAGGTCCACTATCTCCCCGCTAACCCTGGCCGCTACGGCTGAGGAAAGACCATCTTCGCCACGGGAAAAAAGCATCTCTCTGACTGTTGTTCCGGACTGGTATGTATCAACAGAACCATCCGGGAATTTCACATTGATCTTTTTCACAACATCACTCCAGGCGTTATACCCCTCTAAAGAAAAGGCATCATAACCACAGATGCCCCTTTACCATAATTGATATATTTAATAATGGTAGGCACGCAGGGATTTGAACCCTGGACCCCCACCGTGTCAAGGTGATGCTCTCCCCCTGAGCTACGTGCCTATGATCTGAAAAGACTGAATCATCTAACAACAAATAGGCTTTCTGTCAAGAAGTATTATCAAAAGTATTATCAAAAGCCTATGAGTTGTTTATGAATTTTATACCTTTGAAGATATAATCAAATCCGGAAATAACTGTAAAAAAAGCGGTGATCCAGAACAAGGTCACGATCATCGTATAATTAATATATTCAGGCGTGGACCTGAACATCAGTACAAGAAAAACTGTGAATAATTGTAATACAGTTGTAGCTTTGCTCACGTAAGAGGGGCGTATCTCAAAGGAAACCGCCATAAGAAAAAGCACAGACACGCCAAACAGGATTATACAATCCCGGCTTATGACAACCACAGCAAGCCAGCCCGGGATAATATCCATAATCGACAAGGCAACAAAGGACGTTATTATTAATGCCTTATCCGCCAGCGGGTCCAGATACGAGCCCAGTATCGTCTTCTGTTTCAGTACCCTTGCCAAAAACCCGTCCAGCCCGTCCGTAATACCAGCAATGACAAAGACTAAAAGCGCATAAGAAAAAGAACCATGCATCAGAAGTATGACAAAGATCGGGACCAGTACTATGCGAAATAGTGTAAGCGTATTGGGAATGTTCATCATCTGCGATTCTGTCCTTCTACCACAATCCCCAGAATCTTTTTTCTGGAGGCGTTTTCCGCACAGAATCGGGACCATCGGGGAGACTGGAAAGGGTTTCATCAACAATCTCCCGGACAGCCTGCTCATAAAACTGGCATGCCTTCAATTCAAGCCTCATTCGGGTAAAATCATAGTGCCTGTCCGCCACCCTGTATCTTGAACTCCAGAGAATTGCCCCCGTTTCCGCGTCTTTTAATTCAAACAAAATAGAGACTTTTGTGGATCCATAGACGGTGATGAAAGAGGATTTCCACTCAAGCAGACTACAGTACATAACGGCATCTACACCCAGCAGTTTCCCGATAACCTCCGGTGAAACATCGCATCCACTGTTTGTTTCAGGGTCCCACCCACAATCCGCAGTCAATCTTTCGTCTATCACATCAAGTGGTATCCTGGGATATCCTTTGAAATACAGGGTTTCAAATACATCCTCCCTCACGATTTGCCCCGCCTGCTTGTCATTCGTTCTGTTGTCAACTGGCATCAGGGCAATGAGCCTTATTCCCATCTTGTTATAATCAGGAACAATGGTATGTGGAATCCCGGAGGCACATCCTGAAATGACACAGGCAACAACACACAATAAAAACACTTTCTCTATTTTATCAATCAAACATCTACTCCTTCACCATGTTGAGTTCTATGACCTTAGAATTACCGTCGGTTAAATCCAGTGAAAAATTCCCGAATTTCTTCAATGTCAGGCTTTTGGCAAGCCCGGCGGCATTTCCCTGCATGTCAACGTCCATCACCGCGACATCCGCTTCGATCCTTCGCAGATGCACGGCATCCACCCATTTTATGTCTGTCTCTAATGCTTCCATAAGCATCCTGAAATAGCGGTATTTTTCTATCCCGCTTACCACAACCTCTACAGTCACTGCCTCCACATCTTCTTCGGACTGCGACCCATCAGTGATAATGCCTGCCACTGCAAGATCATCCTTAATATCCCTCGCAGACAGAGTAACCCTCACGCTGACCCTGTAGTGGCCATCCGCTATTTTCTCCTTCAGGATTCTGTAATCTTGTATATAGCCCTCCGATTTTGAATAAATTCCCTCATTTATAATGTCAGCATTCTCTATCACAACATCTTCGGAAACGTACTTATAAACTACCTGTTCCACCGCTTTTCGCATCGAATCATCAATCGCATTGTCACGTGCCGGTTTTCTGTCATTACCGTATACGGCACACGTACCCTCAGTTACAACAACAACGACATCATCGCGGCCAGCATACACACATGGCGGACAAAGCACAAAGAAAAACAGGGCCGTAGACAGGATGTAACAGAACGGGACCTTCAAAGATATCTCTCTCATATCATCGGACCCATGCACCTACTCACCAAACCTCTCCTTCAACTTATTTATCTCTTCCCTGATAATCTTCTCGGCAATAGGTGGAAACATATCCCTGGCAACCCTCTCTGCAACTCTTGAAACAAGTTCGGAGGTCTCATCGTCCAGTGTGTCAGCTGATACAGGTTTTTCAGATGTCTCATCGTCCAGTGTGTCAGCTGATACAAGTTTTTCCGATCCCTCATCAACCACATCCAAAAGATCATAAATCTTGTCATCCTTCGTCAGTATCCTGGCAAATTCACTCATAGGGCAATCCCCCGACCTTTATGTTATTTAAGACCCCAACTACCACACATGCACTACCAACTTCAAGAATTTTGCCCCCATGAATCTGCCACCACAGAAAAAGGCCGGGAGCAAAAGCTCCCGGCCTCCGGCTGTACGCCCTTTGAAAAAGATTTCACTCGGGGAAAACAGTACCCGAAAGTAAAAACTTCACTGAAATATTACCACGATATCTTCCTCTGCTAATCCTCATCATCGTAATAGTGCGGCTTCGCTCCTTCCGGAACTTCTGCCTCGATCGAACGAGTGATTCCCCTCGAAAGCAGTGTGGAGATCAGGAAGAGGATCAAGACCGCGATGACAAGAATTAAGATAATTGTTGTCAGCCACGCCTGCGCCTCTTTTTCTATCTTCTGAGAGGTCGCAAATGCCATCTCGTTAAATTTGTCTACATCAAGGCCCATCCCGATCCACCCAAAACCGGCAGGTTTGGGATAAGTTGCCGAGTAGAATGGGATCGGAGCATAGGCGACAAACTTGGTATGACTACCAAATTCATAGACCTTATCTCCCGAATTACCAGCGGTCGCTTCCTTCGCAACCTCAGGCAGCGCGGGATCCATGAAACCCAGTAAGGAGAGATTGAGAACCTCCTCACCCTTCTTCGTCATACTCTCCAATGTCTCACTCGTAAGAGGCAGAACGGGAGTTCCATCCGGGTATAGACCCGCTATATGGTAATCATCGGGGTGCGATATGACGAACCCCTTGTCATCAACCATATATGCGTAGTTTCCCGTAGATGAATCCGCTTCAAATACATAGCCTGCCTCGGTTGGTATAATACTGTCCGTAAATTTTGCAAGTTGCCTGACATCAAGGGCAAGAGTAATGAGACCTGCAAATCCCCGCTTATCAAACAGAGGTGTCGCCAGACGAATGATGCCCTCAAAGCGCTTTCCCTTTTCAAAATCGGCCCGGTTCACATACCAGCCGGTAATGTGGGATACGTAGACATTTCCCTTGTCAAGATTTTTTGTCTTGATAAAAAAATCTTCCGACTTATAGGTCGTATTTTCGGGATCGCTCACATTCACCAGTTTGGATTTCGGCACGATCTTCCCGTCGACAATTTTGATAACCTCTTTACCCGCCTTGTTTACAAGGGCCATTTCCACGTACAGAAGTTCGGAAGATTTGACAATTTTCCCGTTTCTCTTAATCCAGAGAGCCTTCCTGTTTTTAAGCATAAACTCCCTGTACGTCTCGGCTTTTGCTGGCAGAATGGTCGCCACGAGTGTGTCTTTCTCACATTCCTGCAGAAAAGAGGCAACATTCTCGGCCACGGCAACAGTGCGCATCATAATCTCTTCCTGCGCCTTCTGATCAAGTACAGCTGCCGCCCCTTTCTTCGATGTGTCCCCTAATTGGAAGATGCCATTGGCTATCAAAAAAGACGTCAGCAATAAGGGGATTACGATAAGCAGGAAGAATACCCTTGATACCGTAAAAAACTGCTTACCCTTTTTAGTTTCTGACATTTTAATCTCCCCCTAACGTTTGTTAAATTTGAAGTTAGTTGCTCAGTGCTGATTAACCCCAAAGAAAACTTGTGTAAGGGTTTGCATAGAGAAGAACAAGCGAAACGACAAGGGCATAAATGGCGATTGATTCCGCCATAGCCATACCGACCAGCATTGTCATCATTATCTTTCCCTGAACGCCGGGGTTCCTTCCAACCGCACTACAGGCACCATTTGCGGCATTACCGATACCGGCTCCGGCTCCGATCGCTCCGAGACCAATCGCCAAACCGGCTCCAATCATAGCACCTACGGCAAAGATAACCTTTATCAGAGCTCCCCCTTCATCCGGGAGGGTCTCAGCTGCAAATACCATCGGTGAAGATAACAACAAAATCGCCGATGCCGCCAGCAGGGTTGATACCCATTTTACTGATTTCCTAAACATTTTTTTCTCCTTTCCTCTTTGATACTTGGTTTTTATTCTTACTTTTTGCTCAAAAATCTTTTGGGCATGGCTCCTTTTGAAACCGCCAGTACACCTGCAACAGATATGCCAATTGTGTCTTCACAACCATCTTTCTGTTTAACATACCGCGATTACTGTCAATATCACATATTACAATGCGGCGCAAGACGAGATCCGATTCCGTCCGGTTTAACCTTTCATTCAATTAGCCAGATAAATTGAACGAAAGGTAAAACGGTCGGGGGGGCGGGGGAGACAGGAAACTATAAATGATTTTTATTGAAAATTAGCATCAAGGTCTGTAGAGTACCAATTCTTCAGTGCCCACTTTTTTAAAGCCTTTATTTCAAGATGGGAATACTAAAACGTGAGAGGTGACAATGCAGGAAATACTGACAGTGATAACCTATCTGGTTGTCTGGTTTATCTGCAAAAAGGTTCTGGGTATTCAGAGCGGACTTGTTACACTTGTCATCTCTCTTGGTGCGGCCGTGTCCGTTTATGTGATTTTCGCAACCAAGTGGTACGAAGACAAAAACAAAAATGATGACAGATAAAAAGAGGCTGTCTGGAATTTCAAGGAATCATGGATAAGACAGACACTGGCAGCAATGGTTATAAGTCCTTCCGGCCCAATATGAGAATTTCCATCTGGCTGACCACAGCAGTTGTTATCGCATTTATTCTCATCCTGGCGCTTACCGTCAACTATGCGCGCGAAAAGGGCATAGTTGAACAGTTCAGCCGGCAGCAGATGGCCATTGCCAGGGGAACAGCCACCGGGATCGAAGATTTCATTTCCAGCGTTGAAAAGAGCATGATAATTATTTCCAGGCTGCCCTCATGCCCCCTATGCCCATGCGCCACGGAAATCACGCCCGAAACCACCAGACAGAGTATAAAGGTAATCTACGACGATCTGGGTGGAGCGGTTGAGTTTATAGTAGTAAAAAATAAGGCTGGCGTGGTGACAGCCAGATATCCCCCTTCCATTTTTGAAAGAATAACAGATGAAAGCCTCAAAAACATTCCTTATCTTCAGAAGATACGAGAAACGGGAAAAACGTATATAGGTGACATGGAACTGACATGGAAGGGAGAGGCAGAAAACAGAGTCCAATCTGTAGTCGTCGCCGTTCCCAAATACGATTCAGAGAACAGATTCTCCGGAGCAGTGATGACGGTACTTTCTTTCTCCGCTATTATTGACCGCTATATCAAAGTCAAGAGCGAGATATCAGGCTGCTGCTGGATAATAAACAGTGACGGAACCATACTCGTACGCCCAGAAAAGACCCATGCCTGCACGGAACTGGAGACACTGGGAAACGCAAAAACTCTCGACGGAGCACGTCTTAAAGACATCCTTACGAACAGAAAAGAAGGTTATGGTGAATACATGTTTCCCGTAGTGCAGGGGGGAACGAAAAAAAACATTATAGCCTACGCCCCGATTAATGCAGGCTCGGGACGCTGGTTCATCGTAATCGCCACACCCTACAGCAAAACAGTTTTATTGGCGCGAAAGGGTTTTGGAAACATCATATTCGGGACCCTCGGACTTATTATCGCGGTTATTATCGCCGGCATCTCGACAGCCTACTACGGCGTAAAACAACTGCGTTTCAAAGAAGAGCTGAAGCGACTCAGGGAAAGGGAGGGGTGGCAGGAAAAGCTGCTGAAAGAGCATAAAACAACGGAGGGTGTTATTGAAGGATCACCGATTCCCACCTTTGTTCTGGACAGAGAACATCGCGTCATCCTCTGGAACAGGGCTTGTTCCGAACTGACGGGTGCTGCCGCCGGTGACATGGTAGGCACAGATCATCATTCCATCCCCTTTTATAAAAGCAAACGTCCCACGATAGCCGACATAATCGTCGATTCCGATATGGATACCCTCAAACAATACTACGACACCAAGAACGTACGGGAATCGGAGACGGTTACGGGTGGGGCTTACGAAGCCACGGATTACATCACAAATCTTGGAGGGGAAAACCGGCACATATATTTTCTGGCTGCCCCGATATATGATGAGACTGGAAAAATTATTGCGGCCATTGAAACCATTCAGGATGTGACTTCACAGAGAGAAATGGATATCCGGCTGGAGGAATATGCCGAAACTCTCCAGAACGAACTGACCGAAAATATCGGCCTCCGCAGGGAGGTCGAGAAATTGTACAACTATCTCCAGTCCATCATCGACAGTTTGCCGGACAAGATTTTCGATCTCAGCAGGGACGGGATCATCAACTATGTAAGCAGGGATGTGAAGAAAGATGGAGGAATCATCTCCGAGAAATTTTGGGGGAAGCACTTCTCCGACTTTGTTGACGAGGAAAACAGGCAGTTTGTCATGGACAGATGGAAGGACGCAAAGAAGGGAATATTCACTGCCTACGAAATGACGGTAACCGCAAAGGACGGTTCCCGGAGAAACCTGCTGATAACACCCCGACCGGTCAAGGAAACGGACCGATATATCCTTGTTCAGAGGGATATCACGGAGTTCAAGGCACTGGAGAGAAAATTCTACGAGAGCCAGAAGCTTGCCGCTATCGGACAGCTTTCAGCCGGCATAGCCCATGAGGTTCGAAATCCCTTGTCCTCGATAAAAATGAGTCTCCAGATCCTTGAAAAACGTATGAAGCCGAAGGGAAACGACTCGAAAAGATTCCAGATTGCCGGGCGGGAAGTCGGACATCTTGAAAAACTCGTTAATGACATACTCATTTACGCCAGGCCATCCGATCCCATGAAAAAACCTTCTGACATAGAAAAGATCATCGGTCATGCCCTCGCGATGGCCGAAAAATCTGTGTCGGACAAACACATCCGGGTGGAGACAGTCCTCGCAGAAGATCTCCCTTCACTGAACGTGGACCCGGCAATGCTGGAACAGGCCTTTCTTAATATCTATCACAACGCCATTGACGCGATGGAGGATGGCGGAAAACTCTCAATATCCACGAGGCAAACAAACGACCGGGTGCTCGTCGAGGTCACGGATGACGGGTGTGGAATCTCCAAGGAAGACATACCCCATATCTTCAACCCCTTCTTCACCAAGAAAAGTTACGGTACAGGACTCGGGCTTACACAGATCAAAAAGATTATGGACCTGCACCGGGGCACAATAGAAATCTCGAGCGAAGAGGGACAGGGAACCAGCGTCGTCGTAGCCTTTTCAGCGAAAACAGACGGAGAATATCATGAGCCGGAGAGAAACCATCAAGACTCTCCTGAAGAACCATAATTGTACCTACAGGGAACAAATTTGAACCTCCAACAAAGGGAGATACACAGAACATGTCCAAGATTCTTGTCATTGACGACGATAGATCCATTTGCGAAAGCCTGAAACTCTACCTGACAGAGGAGGGGCATGAAGCACACACCGCCTCCACCGGCACGGAAGGTTTGAACAAATTTGTAGGAACACAACCCGATGTGGTGATCCTTGACATCAGACTTCCTGACATAGACGGATTCACCGTCCTTGAGGACCTGCGGGAAGATGATGAAAAGGTCAAGGTAATTATGATAACCGCCCATCACGACATGGAAACAACGATCAAAGCTATGAAGGAAGGTGCTTTCGACTATATCCATAAACCCATCAACATTGATGAACTGGACATAGCCATCAGAAAGGCACTGAACACCATAGAGATGGAGAAAAAAATAAGCGGCCTTCTTATGGAACCATCACGTGATTTCAAGGTGGGAGATATTATAGGCACAGGAAGTGCGATGAAGGAGGTATTCAAGACCATTGGTGTTGCCTCTCAGAACAAGGCAACCATACTGATACAGGGCGAGAGCGGCACGGGAAAGGAACTGATCGCCAAGGTGATACACTACAACACGTCAAGGGATGAGCCTTATATAGCGGTCAACTGTTCAGCCATTGTGGAGACTCTCCTGGAATCCGAACTGTTCGGCCACGAAAAAGGCTCCTTCACCGGGGCAATAGCCAGAAAACAGGGGAAGTTTGAACTTGCCCGCTATGGCACAATATTTCTGGACGAGATAAGCGAGATGTCCATAAACCTTCAGGCCAAGCTTCTCCGGGTGCTTCAGGAAATGGAGTTTGAACGGGTAGGAGGGAAAGACAGTGTCAAGGTAAACGCGAGGATTATAGCCGCAACCAATAAGGACCTCCGAACGTTGGTGAAGGAGGGGAAGTTCAGAGATGATCTTTTCTACCGCCTGAATATCGTGTCCATACACATCCCGCCGCTGAGGAAAAGGCGCGAAGACATAGAACCGCTCGTTAAATACCTGCTCAACAAGATAAACAGGGAACTTCACAAACGGATTGCCGGTATTTCCGATAAGATGATGGACACCTTTCTCAAATACAAATGGCCCGGAAATATCAGAGAACTGGAAAACCTGCTGGTCAGGGCTGCTGTTGTTTCGAAAGGACAGATCCTCGGAAAAGAAGACTTTCCGGACCTCATGGAAGATGCGAACAGCAAAGAGACAGACAGAGACATCGTCCGGGATGAACCGGAAAGGCCCATGACCCTCGACGAAATAGAAGAAATCCATATAAAAAAGGTTATCAGGGAAAACGAAAAAAACAAGGGAGAAATCTGCGAAATCCTCGGAATTTCCCGTCCCACCTTTGAGAGAAAGCTGGAAAAATATAATATTACCTTTGAATAAAAGCAAAGGGGGTTATCCTGACTCGTATCAGGATGACCCCCCATGTAAAATTCAACATTCACCATTCAACATCTACGATGAGAAAATCAGGAATGGTTACCTCTTTTCCTAACCCCGATAAACGGGATAAGTGCGTTAACGAAATTATTTTCTGCCAAAGAACGCAGAAAGTAATTTCTAACTTTCTAATGTGCCTCCTCCATCGCGAGTTGTATATAGATCATCGACAACATGATAAAGACCAGGGTCTGGATGGCGGATGTAAAGATCATAAGCACAAAAACCGGAAGCGGAACGAGGAAGGGAACCAGCATCAGGACGATTGCCAGTACGAGATCCTCACCCATAATGTTCCCGAACAACCGCACTGAGAGAGAAATCGGTCGTGCGAGATGACTCACGAGTTCGATGGGCAGCATAATGGGAGTCATCCACCAGACAGGCCCCATGAACTGCTTTACATACTTGAAACCGTGTACCCAGATTCCCACTATATGCGTCATAACAAACACGACCAGCGCCATGGAAACGGTGGTATTGAGGTTGCTTGTCGGCGACTCAAACCCGGGGATAAGGCCCAGCAGGTTGGCGGTTATAATAAAGAGGGCAGATGTCGCTATCAGTGGGAAAAATCTGAGGCCAGTAGGTCCCATGACATCAAACATCAAATTCTTGATGCCCCCCAAAATTACTTCAAACACATGTTGCAATCTTCCGGGATATATGCTGAGTTTCCGAGTCGCCAAGAAAGAGAACAGGGCCAGCAACAGCATAACAACCCAAGTATACGTCACATGAGGTGGAAGGGGGATTTTACCTAAAAATAATAAGGGATGCATTTTTCTTTTTGAACCTCCTATAATAATGGGTTTTTCAAATTTGTGCCTATAACTGTTACTATGACATTTATCACAACCAGCGAAAGGCCGAGCAGAAGCCCGAAGACATCAACCGGAGCCCTGGTTATGACAAAAAAAAGCACAACTCCCGTAACAATGAACCTGATATAATATTTTGCCATCATAAAGGGCTTTGCCCTGTGTGCGTGCTTCAGAAAGGTGCCCCGCAGATCCCTCGAGAGCCAGTAAAAATTTACTATACTAATAAACCCTCCCAGCAGCACCCCCAGCGTAAATCTCCCCGGCAGGAACAGAAAACTGACTGCAAGGAGCACACCGAGCACCACCCAGTTCCCTCTCTCAATGTTTCTCTGCATGATGGTTTTTTTTATGTCGACCATCGTCTACAGCCTCATCCGGGCTTTTCTCCTTATCGGGAAAGGTGCTCTTAATAAAAAGATAAAAATTCCTGAAGCCGGCGGCAACACCTATCAACAAAAACAGGGGGGTAAAAATATTATCCGTCCCTAGCTTCTTGTCAAGATACACACCGATCATGAGACAGCCAAAGATCGCGATAACCATGGCAAGACCAAGGCTCGCGGCATATCCCATCTGGAACGCCATCTTCTTTTTACTGCCTTCACCCATTGCCGAGCCGCCTATAACACAGAGGTTTTGTGAAGTCAATCTATATTGAGGGAATCTGTATCAAGAGATCCGGACCCCATATCACAGCCTGAATCTCGCATCGATCTTCAATCTGCGTTTAACTGGCATGCTTACAATATTGCTGATGCCAGTATCCTTCGAAATATCCGACAGCGACTTTTCAATCTCATTTTTAGTGGGCGCTATAAACGTGAACCACACATTATATTCATAGGCCCTCAGGTAATTGTGGGTGACACCCCTGTAAGAATTGACAACATCCACAAACTGTTCAAGCCTGTCGGTGGGCACCTTCGCGGCACACAACGTACTCGTGAAACCAAGATTCCCGGTATCAAAAACAGCGCCTATCCTGCGGATAATGCCTTCATTTTTAAGCCTCCCGACACGTTCCAGGGCATCGTCTTCATCGATACCAACAAGCTTTCCAATGGTCCTGAACGGCCTGGCGTCAAGGGGAAACCCTTCCTGTATTATGTTGAGAATTTCCCTGTCTAAACGATCCATAATAACTTCACGTTCACTTTTTCACACCTTAACCTCTATTCCTTTTTAGACTTTTAAAGGACACGGCATGTATCATTTTTACCAATTTTCACATTCTCATGGGCTGACCGGTTTTTTCTTATACGCGATATCCTGTCATTATTTTCTCGATAACATAATCCTGCATCTCAGTGGTTAGTTCCGGATATATCGGCAGAGCGAGGGTGTGTTCCGCAGCGTATTCGCTGTTGGGAAAATCGCCCGCTTGATAGCCCAGGTACTGGAAACACTTCTGTTTGTGGAAGGGTACGGGATAGTATATTTCTGTGCCTATGTTGTTCTTCGCAAGATATTCTCGCAGTTCATCCCTTCGATTCATGACTGATATGACGTACTGGTTGTAGATATGATATTCTCTCTTGAAGACAATTGTGGGGGTTTTTACGCCTTTGATATTCATATTTTTATCGTAGTAGGCGGCATTCCCCTGTCTCATTGAATGCCATTTGTCGAGGTAAGACAATTTTACCGAAAGAATCGCCGCCTGTATCGGATCAAGCCGGAAGTTGCCTCCGATCAGCTCGTGGTAGTATTTCGGGTTGGCGCCATGGTTTCTGTGTTTCTTCAGTTTTTCATAAATGTTCGCATCTTTTGTAACAACCATCCCGCCATCGCCCATACCGCCAAGATTCTTGCTGGGGAAAAATGAAAAACAGCCAATTGTTCCCATGCTGCCGGCTTTTTTTTCTCCGTATTTTGAGGGATATCCAGCGCCGATTGCCTGAGCCGCGTCTTCAATGACAGGAATGTTGTGTTGCTGCGCAATTTCAAGAATCGGGTCCATGTCCGCGCACTGCCCGTAGAGATGCACGGGGATTATTGCCTTTACCTTGCCAATCTTTTCCTTGCTTGCTCCAAACCAACGGCTCAGGGCGTCCGGGCTTAGATTATATGTGTCGGGCTCTATGTCAACGAACACGGGGGTCGCGCTAAGCCTTGCGATAACGCCTGCCGTGGCGAAAAAGGAAAATGGTGTTGTGATGACGATATCGCCGGGGCCGACATCCAGTGTCATAAGAGAAATCAGCAGGGCATCGGTACCGGAAGAGACTCCCGTTGCGTATTTCGCACCCGTATACTCCGCGATCTGTTCTTCCAGCTCCGCGACTTTGGGACCCATGATATAATGGGTCGAATCAATAACATCATTTACAGCATCCTTTACTTCTTTTTCAATTGCCTTTAATTGCTGCTTCAGGTCGAGTAACGGAACTTTCACTTTTACTCCTTTCCTTCCTGAAAATATTGTATTGTTTTCTTGAGGCCTTCTTCAAGATCGGTCTTCGGTTTCCATCCAAGTTTTTCTGTGGCCAGGGAAATGTCCGGCTGCCTCTGCCTGGGATCGTCCTGCGGGAGAGGTTGAAAAATAATCTTTGAATCTGAACCTGTGATTTCGATAATCTTTCTGGCGAGTTCAAGGATGGTAAATTCGCCGGGATTCCCCAGGTTTACGGGACCGATAAAGTCATCGGAACCATTCATCATCCGAATCATGCCTTCTATCAGATCATCTACATAGCAGAAGGATCTTGTCTGGGTTCCGTCGCCAAAGATTGTTATATCCTGATTCTTAAGGGCCTGGACGATGAAGTTGCTGACTACCCGGCCGTCGTCCGGTCGCATCCTCGGCCCGTAGGTATTAAATATCCGGATCACCCTGATGTTTACATTATTCTGCCGGTGGTAGTCAAAGAAGAGGGTCTCGGCACAGCGCTTGCCCTCGTCATAACAGGATCTTATGCCGATGGTGTTGACGTTGCCCCAGTAGTCCTCCTTCTGAGGATGAACAGCGGGATCTCCGTAGATCTCACTGGTGGAGGCCTGCAGGATCCTGGCGTTCACCCGTTTTGCCAGTCCCAGCATGTGAATGGCGCCCATGACACTGGTCTTGACGGTCTTCACCGGGTTGTACTGATAGTGGATGGGCGAGGCGGGGCAGGCCAGATTATATATCTCGTCCACTTCAAGGAAGATGGGCTGTGCCAGATCGTGGCGTATCAGCTCGAAGTTAGACCTGCCAAGCAGATGCGCTACGTTTTGTTTCCCGCCGGTGAAAAAATTGTCGAGACACAAAACGTCATGTCCTTCATCAACGAGGCGATCACAAAGATGCGAGCCAAGAAATCCGGCGCCCCCGGTAACGAGAATGCGATTTTGCACAATTTCTCCTTTCACTCGATCTACTGATACGTTGAACCCTCCCGGTAGCTGCATCCGGTCGGTAGATAATCAAACATTATTAACATACCATTCATAAGTCTTTTCCACGCCTTTCTCAAGAGAAATGCCTGCCTTCCAGCCTTTGCCTCCAATTCTGGTGATGTCGAGCAGTTTCTTCGGGGTTCCATCCGGTTTTGTGTTGTCCCATTCGATCCGGCCTTTGTAGCCTGTAATCTGTGATATCATGTCCGCGAGTTCATTTAAGGTTATGTCTTTCCCGGCCCCGATATTGATAAATTCACCGGTGTTGTTCGCGTCATAATTTTCCATGAGGAAAACGCAGGCATCGGACATATCATCCGCATAGAGAAATTCTCTCCGTGGAGCTCCGGTTCCCCACAGCATCACTTTATCGGCATGAATACCGAAACCTGCGAGATGTTTTGTTATCAACTCCCGGCCAGCGGTTGAATCCTCCGGCAGTTTGTTCCCATATTTCTCAAGGTCGTTATTAATGGCTATGTAATCTTTTTGAGAAAGGAGCTTCGCGAGGTGCAGCTTGCGTATCAAAGCGGGGAGAGCATGTGATGTTTCAAGATCGAAATTGTCATTCAGGCCGTAGAGATTTGTGGGCATGACGGACATGAAATTTGTCCCGTACTGCTCGTTATAATATCTGCACAGTTTTATCGCTGCAATCTTTGCTATGGCATAGGGTTCGTTTGTCGGTTCCAGTTCCGATGTCAAAAGATATTCTTCCTTCAGTGGCTGTGGGGCACCTCTCGGATAGATGCAGGAAGAACCGAGGTTCAGGAGCTTTTTGACTCCGCATTTATAAGATGCATGGATCACGTTGGCAGCTATCATCAGATTTTCATAAATAAACTGGGCCTTATAAGTACTGTTGGCCAGTATGCCCCCGACCTTTGCCGCACACAGGAAAACGAACTCAGGCCGCTCCTTTTCGAAAAAGTCTTCAACATCCTGCTGCCTCATGAGATCAAGCTCGCCATGAGATCTACAAATAAGATTTTTGCAGCCCTTCGCCTCAAGCCTTCTCCTGATAGCTGAACCCACCATGCCGCGGTGGCCGGCGATGTATATCTTGTGGTTTCTCCGGTTCATTCGGTGTATCCCTTCGCCAACTAATTCTCCATTTCGCTAAACATCATTAGCTTCTGAGGTTTCTCACACAAACATCAACAAGCTAAGATGTGACCCACTGTCTATACCACTCTATGAATCTTTTTATTCCCTCGTCTATCGGCGTTGATGGTTTGAAACCCGCGTCTCTTATCAGGTCATCCACATCGGCAAATGTCGCGGGGACATCTCCCTGCTGGAGGGGAAGCATGTTCTTTTCCGCCTTCATGCCGAGGGCGTTTTCAATGGTCTCGATGAACTTCATAAGTTCAACGGGGTTGTTGTTCCCGATGTTGTATATCCTGTATGGCGCGAAGCTCGTTCCGGGGTCCGGCCTGTCGCCGCTCCAGTCAGCGTCCGGCGCCGGAATCCGGTTCATTACCCTGACAATGCCTTCAATTATGTCGTCGATATAAGTGAAGTCCCTCTTCATCTTGCCATGATTATAGACATCTATCGGCCTCTTGTTAAGAATGGCGTCGGTGAAGAGGAAGAGGGCCATATCGGGTCTTCCCCAGGGGCCGTATACCGTAAAGAACCGCAGGCCGGTACACGGGATTTTGTAGAGAGCAGCGTAAGAGTGCGCCATGAGTTCATTCGCTTTTTTCGTGGCGGCGTAGAGACTTACCGGATGATCAACATTCTGGTACACTGAAAATGGCATCGTGGTGTTAGCGCCATAAACGGAACTGGACGAGGCGAATACAAGGTGCGGCACACTTGCATGGCGGCAGCCTTCGAGGATATTGATAAAGCCGACAAGGTTGCTCTCCACATACGCGTGCGGATTTTCAAGACTGTACCGCACACCCGCCTGGGCGGCCAGGTGAACGACTCTGTCAAATGCGTGATCGGCGAAGAGCTTCCTTATCCCTTCCCGGTCGGATAGATCAAGCCGAACAAAACGAAATTTGTCAAATGGTTTCAGAATATCAAGACGCGCCTCTTTAAGACTCACATCGTAATAATTGTTAAGATTGTCAAGACCAATGACATCATACCCGTCATCGAGAAGACGCCTGCACAGATGAAAACCTATGAAACCGGCGACGCCTGTAACAAGAATGTGATTTTCAATGTTCGATTTTGAATCATTCATTTGAAATCCCGTGACTGCAATTATTCATGTTAAATAGATGACAGCAATTATTTCACGCTACGAAAATGCCGTCAAGGTTGCATCTATGTCTTCATCGGTATGAGCGAGGGAGACAAATGAGGCCTCAAACTGCGAAGGGGCAATCATAACTCCCTTCTCCCGCATATTTCCGAAATGGCGCGCAAACAGTATTGTATCGCCCTTCGCGGCTGTGGCAAAGTCGGTGACGTCCTCTCCGGTAAAGAACAGGGTGAACATGGACCCCACCCTGTTTATCCGGTATGAAATCTTCTTTTCTTCAAGTATCCGTTTGATCCCGTCACACAGGCGTTCCGTTTTTTCCTCAAGCTCATCGTATACCCCCGGCTCCCGCAGGCAGTCGAGGGTCGCGATGCCAGCCGCCATGGCGAGGGGGTTCCCCGAGAGGGTACCGGCCTGGTACACCGGCCCTGTCGGGGCCAGCTTCTCCATTATATCCCTTCTGCCGCCAAATGCTCCAACGGGAAGGCCGCCGCCGATAATTTTTCCGAGACATGTCAGATCCGGGCTGATGTTGAGAATATTCTGAAAACCACCATACGTCAGCCTGAAACCGGTAATCACCTCGTCAAATATCAATACAATGTCTCTCTCAAAGGTAATCTCACGCAACCCCTCAAGAAATCCCGGGACCGGTGGAACAACGCCCATGTTTCCGGCAACCGGTTCAACGATGACGCACGCGATTTCATCACCATACAGGTCCACCGCAGATCTTGCAGCCTCAATATCGTTATAGGGAACCGTGATCGTCAGTTTCGCGAGCTCTTCAGGCACACCTGGGCTGCCGGGGATGCCCAGTGTCGCGACGCCTGATCCCGCCTTTACCAGAAGTGAATCGGCATGGCCATGGTAGCACCCCTCGAATTTTATGATCCTGTTTCTTTTTGTGTATCCACGCGCAAGTCTGATCGCACTCATCGTGGCTTCGGTCCCGGAACTGACCATCCGCACCATATCGATCGACGGGATTGCATCGACAATACGTCTCGCCATTTCGATTTCCATCTCCGTCGGAGCACCGTAACTCGTACCCCTGCCGGCGGCCTGCCGTATCGCATCCACCACCGCCGGACAGGCGTGTCCGAGGATCATCGGCCCCCACGAACCAATGTAGTCGATATATTCCATTCCATCAACATCATACACCTTCGATCCGGAGGCTCTGCTTATAAATAACGGACTGGATCCGACCGATCCGCAGGCGCGCACGGGACTGTTCACTCCGCCGGGAATGTACCTCCGGGCCTCCTGGAAAAGTGATCCGGATATATCCATCTAAAAGTACTCCATACTGCTTTTTTTGAATTCCTTGAGACTCCTGAGAATTTTGAATTTCCCGATGCCGATGGCCGAGGCGACGTCGTCCGTAAATCGCTCCATCCCGTCTTTCTCTGAGGTCTCTTCGAGATCCTCCCCGGCCAGATGCACCATCGTGAAGATGTTATATACGCCCTCAAGCGGAGGCGTTCTCTCATAGCAATGGCTAATCTCCCTGTATGACGCCAACAGTGCGCCCGTCTCTTTACATCTCTCTTCCGGAACGGCCCAGACGACCATGGCATTCTCGGCGAAACCCGCTTTCTGGTGCCTCAGAACCGCGCCGAATCTGCGCATGATTCCCCTCTCTTTCAATCCTTTCAATCCATCGATGACATCGTTTTCACTTATTCCGATTCTTTTCCCGATAGTGTCAAAAGGTCTTCTATCAAGAGGGATATTTCCCTGTACCTCCTGTGCGACTCTTTTGTCCCTATCTGTTATTACAGCCATAATTCCCTGCTTCCCGATTGGTCCTCTTCCGCAGTCTCCATACCACATGCGGATATTTTTGACAAATTTTCCTTGACAACTGCTGCCTTCACTATTAGATATACTGGGTTGTTTTTTCACGTTAATCCTATCCCTGCGAATAAAGAGAGTCTGAGACAGGATCGTATCATGGGGAAATCGGCAAATATTATATTTGGAGGTATTTTGGTATGAGAAAATCTTTAAAAGGCATCACTGTTTTTATGATCAGCGTGGGGCTTCTGCTTGTAACCGCCGCTATCGCGGTCGCAGCTGAGGCTTCCCCCGACACCATTGCCAATAATAAGGCTCTGGTAGTAGCGTGCAGTGTTATCGCCGCCGCTATTGTTATGGGGATAGGCGCACTTGGACCAGGACTGGGAATGGGACAGGCAACTGGCGGCGCTTCAAACGCAGTCAGCAGGAATCCCGACGCTCAGGGTAAGATTATGCTTACGATGCTGGTCGGCATGGCAATGACAGAATCCATCGCTATCTACGCCCTGGTGGTGGCACTGGTTATAGTCTACGCCAACCCTCTGCTCAAATTAATAGCTGGATAATCTTTTTACCAGGTCTTAATCGAAAAAGGGGAGGAACGAATAAAAAGTGTTTCTCCCCTTTTTTATTCAATCTTTGAGCGCAGGGCCTTTTTCTCAGACTGTAGGTGTTTCAGTTTTAGCACCTTTTCCTTTGCCTTCTTTGATCGTCTTCTCTTCTGCCGTTTTATCTTCTCAATCTTCTGGCGCTGCAGGCTTGCCTTACCCTTCTTTATCCGCTCTATTCTGTCAAGCAGAATGCGCCTCGCAAGAAATCTATTCAGTTCACGGGAGCGCTCCTGCTGACACTTTACAGAAAGTCCAGTCGGAATATGCACGAGAAACACGCATGAGGACGTCTTGTTTACCTTCTGCCCCCCCGGGCCGGACGCCCTGATAAAAGTCTCTCGCAGGTCCTCCTCTTTTACACCCAGTTCCTCCATACGCAAGGAAAGTGAATCTTCTTTTTGCAGGGATACAACCATATCCTAACAATAATCCTCGGGTAAGACGTAAAAAGAAGGCCATTGGACGTCTTCAGATCTTCTCTATCTGGAAGCCTTCAAGCTGGATGGCCACAGAGCGTTGGAGCATGTCTATGGATACAACAAAAAGGCTCCTGCGGTAATCGGCCCGTACTACAATCCCTTCTATGTTCCTGAATGGACCGTCCGTTATCTTCGCCCGCTCACCTTCTTTCGGGTATATGTAAGGCTGAATTTCCACATCTGAAGCTATCAGGCGTTTGATCGCATCTATCTGCAAATCGGGGATACGTATCGGCTCGTAACTGTCCGGTTTGTCCAGCATCCTTACCACACCGGGAGTGGTGAGGACATTGATTTTTCTCTCATTTGTGTATTCAGGAAACTCCACAAAAAGATATCCTGAAAACATGGGGATCATTATCTTCTTTCTTCTGTCTTTTCTCCGGCTCCAAACCTCTATCTTCGGGAAAAAAGTTTCCACCGATCTCTCAACAAACCCGGCATATACCTTATCTTCGAAACGACTCTTTGTGTAAACCGCGTACCAGGGCATATCAATTTTTTCTCCTTAAATATGTAACGACATCCTCGCCGTTCCTGCGGACCCGTTCAATCTTCAGCGCAATACAATCGTCAATACGTGATACACCCAGATCACCCACCGCCTCTATCCCCCTGCCCAGTATCTTTGGCGCGGTGATGACAATTATTCTGTCAAAAAGTCCCTCCTCCACAAAGGAGGTGATAATACCCGCGCCTCCCTCAACGAGGACCGAGGATATCTGCCTTTCACCAAGTTCCGACAGCAGTGACTTCATATCCAGCTTGCCTTTATCGTCCACATCGACAGTCAGCGTCTCGACTCCTTTTTCATTTATTATGGACAGTCTGTCACTCCCGTGAGAAGGCCCTGTGATAATGAGCGTCTTGGCAATATCCTGATTATCGAGGATGCGTGCGCCGTGCGGGATTCTCAGGATGGAACCGGCAACAACCCTCAGCGGGTTCCTACCCCTGACCAGCCGAACCCGAAGATCCGGATCATCAGCAGAAACCGTCCCTGTCCCGACCAGGACCGCATCATGCCTGGCCCTTAACCTGTGCGCGAATTTGAGAGATGGCTCCGAGCTTATCCACCGGGAGTGGCCTGTGGATGATGCTATCCTCCCGTCCAGGGTCTGGGCGTATTTCAGCGTAACAAAGGGCATGCCGGTTCTCATAAACTTGAAAAACTTTTCATTCAGCTTCTCGCACTGTTTTTCAAGGACTCCCACTTTCGTCTCTATACCGTGTTTTTTCAATGCTCCGATCCCTTTTCCTGAGACGAGAGGATTGGGGTCGACGGTTCCAATGATCACCCTTGATGGCTTTGCTTCGATGATTCTGTCAACACAGGGAGGCGTTTTTCCATGATGTGAACAGGGCTCCAGCGTAACATAAAAAGTGGCTCCTTCAACGGATGCGGACGCATCATTGATCGCGTTAACCTCCGCGTGCGCCTCTCCGTATCTCCTGTGATATCCACGCCCTATTACTTGTTTGTCTCTAACAATAACAGCCCCCACCATGGGATTGGGACTCGTCCATCCCTCTCCCCTGAGTGCAAGCCTTAGGGCCATCTTCATATAATATTCGTCAGTCATGATCTTAAACCCGGAACAGAATGTCCATACCACGGACGGTATACTATACGGCACGCATCATGTAAAGAAAAGTGATGGTCCCGCCCTTATCCGCATTATCCGGTTGTCATGGCCTTTCCAAATGTGCTATGAAGGCTTCAAAATCAGCCTAAGTGAAAGAACCGATCCCGACAAATCGGGAAGTGCACTGAACGAGAGGAGATATACATGAAGGGAATCGTTCTCGCGGGGGGGCTCGGCACCAGGATGCACCCGCTTACAAAGGTCACCAACAAGCATCTGCTTCCAATCTATGACAAACCCATGATCTATTACCCGATCACCACTCTGGTGAATGCCGGGATAGACGAAATACTCATTGTGACGGGGGGTAATAACGCCGGCGATTTCCTGAAGCTGCTGGGAAATGGAAAGGAGTTCGGACTCAAACACCTGAATTACACCTATCAGGAGGGAGAAGGCGGTATAGCGGACGCCCTGAGCCTGGCGGAATTCTTTGCCGATAATGACAAAATAGCCGTAATGCTCGGAGACAATATCATTGAAAAGAACATAAGGGGCGCGGTCGAAGACTTCAAAAAGCAGAATGAAGGAGCCAAGGTGCTGCTCAAAGAGGTTCACGACCCGCAACGGTTTGGCGTTCCGGCATTCGAGAATGACAGAATTGTCGGCATCGAAGAAAAACCTTCAAAGCCCGCGTCTTCATACGCGGTTATCGGTATTTATATGTATGACAACACCGTCTTTGATTTCATAAAGACACTGAAACCCTCGGGCAGGGGTGAGCTGGAGATAACCGACGTGAACAACTATTACATAGACAGGGGAACCATCACCCATGACATCCTGGACGGCTGGTGGACGGACGCAGGGACATTTGAATCACTCCAGTACGCGGGAAACATGGTCGCACAAACCGGGGCCAACAGGGTGTAACAAACAGGAGACAGGGGTCAGCAAGCAAAATAAAACACAATCGTTCACAGTTTACCGTTATCGGTTCACGGTTGAAAAAAACAGAGAATTAAAATCAATGCCAAAAACACTTCAATCGTTATGCTTCGCTAATAGTTTTATCGCTTACTGGAAAAACTGTGAACTGTGAACCGACAGCCGTGAACGATTACAATAAAACAACCAGTCAGGGGGCAGCATTATGATAGAAGGGGTAAAAGTCAAGGCGTTGAAAGTTATACCTGATGAACGTGGAAGGTTGATGGAGATACTCCGCCGCGACGATGAAATGTTCGCGGGATTCGGACAGGTTTACATGACAACCGCCTATCCGGGTGTGGTAAAGGGATGGCACTACCATAAGAAGCAGTCCGACAATATGGCCGTGGTAAAGGGCACCATGAAGATCGTCCTGTGTGACGGAAGAGAAGACTCCCCGACATACAGGGAGGTAAATGAGTTCTTTGTCGGAGAACACAACCCCATCCTGGTACACATACCGCCTTATGTATATCACGGATTCAAGTGCGTCTCGCAGGAGGAGGCCATCGTTGTAAATACCCCAACCGAAACATACGACTACAAAGAGCCGGACGAATTCCGTGTCCACCCACACGATAATGACCTGCCTTATGACTGGGAAAGGAAGGATGGATAAGGGCAGTAGTCAGGGGTCAGTGGCCAGTCCCAACGAATCGGGATTCAGCAACCCACCCGTTTTCTAACTCCTGCCTCCTTCACTTCTTAAGGTATTCATCAATTGCCCTGGCTGAATTTCTGCCGGCGCCCATGGCGAGAATAACAGTTGCTGAACCGGTCACTATATCTCCGCCGGCATAAACCCCCTTGCGGCTGGTCTCGCCCGTTTCCTCGTTCGCAACAATATAGTCCCAGCGGTTTATTTCCAGCCCGGGAGTCGTGGAAGCAACCAGCGGATTGGCCATTGCCCCTACGGCAACCACAACCGTATCCACATCTATAACGAACTCGGAATCTTTTACCGGAACAGGTCTGCGCCTGCCCGACTCATCCGGTTCACCGAGCTCCATACGGATGCATTTCATCCCTGTAACCCATCCATTCTCATCGCCTGTATATTCTATCGGATTGGTCAGGAGTCTGAACTGTACGCCTTCTTCTTTCGCGTGATGAACTTCTTCGGCCCTCGCCGGCATCTCGATTTCGGTACGGCGATAGATGATGTACGCATTATCCGCACCCAATCTCAATGCGGTACGCACAGAGTCCATGGCGACATTACCACCGCCGATAACAACTACATTCTTGCCGCGAACTATCGGAGTGTCATACTCTGGGAATCTATATGCCTTCATCAGATTGGATCTGGTAAGATATTCATTGGCCGAATAAATGCCGGAAAGATTTTCACCCGGTATGTTCATGAAGACAGGAGCGCCAGCGCCAACTCCAAGAAAGACGGCATCAAAACCCTCTTCAAAAAGTTCATCCACCGTCTTTATCCTTCCTATTGCCGCATTGACTACGATTTTTACACCCAGTTTTTCAAGATAATTAACTTCCGCGTCCACGATGCTCTTTGGAAGACGAAACTCCGGAATGCCGTAAATTAAAACGCCTCCGGCTTTGTGAAGGGCCTCAAATACAGTAACATCATGGCCGACCTTTACCAGGTCCCCTGCAATCGTCAGCCCTGCAGGTCCGGCCCCTACAACTGCGACCTTTTTCCCGGTGGGCAAAGCAACCGCAGGAATCATTATATTGCCCGACTCACGTTCATAATCGGCAGCAAAGCGCTCCAGTCTCCCTATGGCAACAGGCTCACCCTTCTTTCCAAGAACACAAACCGCCTCACACTGGTCTTCCTGTGGACAAACCCTTCCGCAAATAGCGGGAAGCGCGTTTGTCTCCTTCAGCTTGAGGGCAGCCCCGATAAAATCCCCCTCGGCAATCAGTCTTATGAATCCGGGTATATCCACATCCACCGGACAACCAGTAATACATAAGGGTTTTTTACACTGGATACATCTCTTTGCCTCGAGCATAGCCTGCTCTTTCGTATAACCGAGAGGAACCTCATCGAAATTCGCGCTGCGAACCTTTGGATCCTGCTCCGGCATATCCTGCCTGGGAATCTTGTCTATTTTACTCATGACATCTGCACCCCTTTCTGGCTTCCTCTTCTTCACCATTATACATCCTGAGGCGGTTCGTCAGGAGATCAAAGTCCACATCATGCCCATCAAACTCGGGACCGTCGACGCATGCAAATTTCGTCTTCCCTCCAACGGCAACACGACACGCACCGCACATACCGGTCGCATCTACCATGATCGGATTCAAACTTACGATGGTCTTTATTTTATAAGGTCTTGTGACCTCGCACAGAAACTTCATCATCGGAACCGGGCCTATAGCGAAAACCCTGTTAATAACCTCTCCAGATTCAATGAGATCTTGCAGCACATTCGTCACAAAACCATGCACTCCATAGCTTCCGTCGTCGGTGGCTACAATGAGCCTGTCACATATCTCCCGTATCTCGTCTTCAAGTATAAGAATATCTTTTGTCCTGGCGCCTATAATGGCTATCACCTTGTTGCCAGCCTCCTGGAGGGCTTTGATTATCGGATAGGCGACACCGATGCCCACACCGCCGCCGACAACTACGGTAGTCCCAAATTTTTCCATTTCCGTCGGCGTTCCGAGCGGACCCAGAACGGCAAAGAGGTCTTCTCCCTCCTTCATTGCCGCAAGGCACATAGTGGTCTTGCCAACGACTTGAAATATAATGGTCACCGTTCCCGCGTCTTTGTCGGAATCAACTATGGTCAGGGGTATACGTTCCCCTTTCTCATCGGTCATAATGACAACAAACTGCCCGGCTTCTCTCTTTGTCGCAATCTGGGGGGCATCAATCGTCATTCTGAATACATTTTCAGATAACCGCGTATTTTTCACTATTCTGTTCAAATCCTCACCTCCAAAACCATCTTGTATATGTCAATCATACAACTCTTAGGAATCAAGAATAAATAAGTTATACAGATTGCGCCGTAATTTTGTTTGTTTTTAAGGTGTGTTGAAGCAAGCATAACGTGTTATGTAAGCTTTGACACAACACAGAAAACAGGCAAAAGGACACTTGCTGACTTAGTACCATATTCTGACGGAGTGTCCATGTCAACCACTACCAGATGAAAACAGACAGCTCGAAACAAAAAAAGCGGAGACAAGCTCCGCTTTTCATAAAACATATCTGAAATCACATTAATTCAGTATTCCTTTGTAAGTTTGTCCAGCTCTGCCAGCGAAAAGACCGGTCCGTCCTTGCATACGTACTTGCTGCCTACGTTGCAGCGTCCGCATTTCCCTATGCCGCATTTCATCCTCATCTCAAGAGAGGTGTAGATATTCTCCTTCGAAAAACCGAGCTTGAAGAAGACCGGAAGAGTAAATCGAATCATGATGGGGGGACCGCAGATGACTGCCACCGTGTTCTCCGCGCTGGGGGCAACCTCTTCGCATACCGTTGGAACAAATCCCTCTCGCCCCTTCCAGGTTTCGTCTCCCTTGTCCACCGTCACGTTCATGTCGATGTCGTCTCGCTTCTCCCAGGCCGCAAGCTCGTCCTTGTAGATCAGGAGACCTGGCTCACGGGCACCGTATACCACCGTGATCTTACCAAACTTTGCCCGGTTGTCTTCATGGAGCATGTAGTTGATCAGGGACCGCAGGGTCGTAAAGGCGAAACCGCCTCCTACGATCACGATGTTCTTACCCTGGAGATACTCGATCGGCCAGGTGTTACCCAATGGGCCACGAACACCCATGCGGGTACCCTCTGCAAGCTCGTGAAGTTCCGACGTGACAACCCCAGCCTTCTGAACCGTAAATTCCAGATAGCCGGGATTGGTCGGCGATGAAGCTATCCCGATCGGTGACTCCCCCTTGCCGAAGATCGAAAGCTCCCCAAACTGACCGGGCAGATAGGCAAACTTATCCTCATCCTCCTTGTTGACAAAGGTGAAACGAAAGGTCTTGATGTCCTTCGTCGTTACCTCCGTTATGATCTTATCCACATCAACGGGCATCGGTATGTATGGGTTTTGCATCAGTATCTCCACAAACTATAGTTTAGAAATGTCTGTTACGATTTTTCGTATGTCAATATTCACAGGGCAGTACATCACACAGCGCCCGCATCCGACACAGGCAACGGCATCAAAGTTGTCCACAAAGTACTTGAACTTGTGCATGACCCGCTGACGCCACCGTTCCTTCTGGGAAGAACGGGGATTATGTCCCGACGTCTCCACCGTGAAGAGCCACGACATGCAGGAATCCCAGGAGCGGATTCTCCTGCCATCCTCTTTCTTGACCTCATCGGTTATATCAAAACAGTGACAGGTGGGGCAGAGATACGTGCACGTGCCGCAGGCAAGGCAGCTCTGATGGATCGTATCCCAGAAGGGATCTTCAAAATTCTCATCCAACCAGGGCTTTATCGCGCGTGCCGGTACCGCTCCGTTGACTTCCTTTTCAGCGGCATCGGACAGTTCCTGTTTCTTTACATCGAGAGCCTCATCCGCCACCGGGAGGTCTCCCATTTTTTTCAGAAGTTCTTCACCCTTCGGGGTTACGAACTCGGCGAGATAGGTATCCCCCATGTCTATCAGGCATACATCGGAACCTTCGGAAGAGAAGGGATGCCCGTCCACAGAGGTGCAGAAGCAGGTGGTGTAGGGGGGATGGACACAGGCCAGTGAAACGACGGTGGTCTTTTCCCGGCGCTCGATATAGTAAGGATCCTTGTATTTCGGATCGTTAAAGACATTGTCAAGGAGAACAAAGCTTCTTGCATCGCAAGGACGAACGCCGAACAGCACCGCTTCTTGTGCCGCTTCCTCCACGGTGGAGAGTTCCTTACCCCTCTCCGTTCTCATGTATCTCATCATGACTTCGGTCTGCGGGAAAAAGAAATTCTTCGGGGCGTTCTTCGTATTATCAAAGGCCAGAAGAGGTTCCATCCCCTTCTCCAGGACCTTGAAGAGAACATTGTCCTCATCCCGGACGGGGGCATATACAACCGTGCTCTCTGCCATATTCTTGATTATACCAGCCAAGGTGGATTTTTTTATTACTCTCTTTTCCATATCTTCCCTTAGTTGCCTCGTTTATTGTGTCAAAATGTAAAAACCCTATAGCAACCCCAATGATGCCAGAAGGGGTCTCGGGTCAACGTTGTGCATCTTGAACCACTCTTCAGTCCCTTTCAGGCCCAGGGCAAGCGCTATCAGTTCTGTAAAGTAGAATGCCGGCAGCCTTCCCTTTTCACTGGCCCGTGTATCCAGGTTGGCGAAACAGATCGGGCACGCCGTCACGATGCAGTTCGCCCCGGCCTCTGTGGCCATCATCATCAGTTTGTCGACTAGATGTACGACTATCTGGGTATTGGTGAGGGTCAGGCTCCCTCCGCAACAGTCCGTTTTGCATGACCAGTTGCGGGCATTGGCACCCAATACGCTCATGATCCCATCCATCATATATGGATTTTCGTAATCGTCGAACTGGCATACCTCGGGCGGCCGCAGGAGAAGACATCCGTAATAGGAAACCGGCTTCAGGCCATCAAGCTTTCTGGTTACAGTTTTGCCCAGTTCCTCAAGGCCTACGTAATTGTATATAATGTCTATCGGGTTCCGTACCGAGACACTGGCATCATACTTCGCGCCGATGATCCCCTCTACCTCAGCCTTCAGGGCGTCATCCCCTTCGAGGTGGTACTGTGCGCTCTTGAAACGATTAAAGCAAGCGGCGCAGGGGACCATCATGTCCCGATTATTATCCTTCTGCGCAGCAATAATATTTCGCGCCGGAAGGGCGACAGACAGCTTAAAATTGGTCATATGGGCCGAAGACGCGCCACAGCAGGACCAGTCATCGACTTCCTGCAACTCAATCCCCAGGGCACGGCTGACGGCCTTCACCGACTGATCGTATTCCTTCCCCGTGGCGTGAAGCGAACATCCTGGATAGTATGAAACTTTCAACTACAGCCTCCTTCAACCCCGGGCAGAAGCTCACACGCTACTTGCCCGTTGATTTGAATATTTTTCGTACCGATTCCATATCCTTTGTCCTGGGAGAAATGGGCTTGATCTTTCCCTTCATGAACATACTCAGTCCCAGGCCCATATCGGAGAACAGATCACCTGACTTCAGCTTGTAATGGACAAGCATTGTGGGTTCGTTGATCCGCCCGCCCATCTTGATATTTGAGAGGAATGCCTCGTGAAACTTGACAATATTTTTCTCCCCCACCGACACACCGGTTTCTATCGCCATCTCTCTGAGAGTATCCATCATCCGCGCGATATCGACCTCATTGGGGCATCTCGTTACGCATGTCTCACAGGAAGCACACAGCCATATGGTGGAGCTGCCCAGAACCTTATCCCTCATTCCCATCTGTATCATCTTGATGACGGTGTTGGGATTGTAGTCCATGGCAAACGCAACCGGACATCCCGCCGTGCATTTCCTACAGTGGTAACAGCTCTGTATCGGGACTCCACCTATCCTGTTATTGACTTCTTCTAGAAAGCTACTCATTTTTTCTCCATTATGGTTGGTGACAAAGTAAAAAGTTGAACTTTGGAATACAAGATGGCTAAGTAAAAAGCTTCATATACAAGGCGTAGTGTTTTTAAAGGGCGAGGGCATACATATGGTATGTCGAGGTCTTTAAAAACACTGCAACGCAGTAGATGGAGAGTTTTTACGACGCCATCATGGTTCAAAGATAAATCCTTCCTCATCATTCTCTGAATACACGCTCAGGGAGGGGAGACTGTCCATTGACTCACCGGCCCTGTTCTCAAAGAGCTGAAGATCGTCTTTGTCCAGCTTCTTGAGAAACTTTCTCAAATCAACACCCATGGGGCATACCTCCAGGCATGATCCGCAATCGACACAGCGGCCCGCAGTGTGGAAGATCCTCATGATCTGGAATACCTGCGTGTCCGTCTCATCTATACCGGCGCCCACCCACCTGGGCTGACTCTGCTCGACAAAGCATACCTTGCAGTAACAGGAAGGACACGCGTTGCGACAGGCGTAACATCGTATGCATTTGCCCATCTCCTTCGTAAAATAGGCCCATCGTTCTTCTATGGGGAGATCTTCAAACGCATCAACGCCTTCATATTCTTTTCCTGCATCGGGCATCGGCGGGGCCGCCTCGCCTATCATCACGTCCGACATGAGGGGGTTATTAAATCGACAGGTCAGACAATTGTCGGCCAACACCTCTTTCAGGGAGACGGTCTTCTCTTCGTCTTTGGTCTGTACGGACAGGCTATCTCCCAGGTCGGAGCAGGCTATGACCTCTTTGCCGCCTACGGCAGCCGACATCTTCTTGTTTGCAACAAATCCCGTACAGGGAACACCGATAATCACAACCTGCTCGCGGTCATACTGTTTTTCCTGAAGGTGAATTGTAAGAGACCGGGTAGTACACCCACGGGCGACAATGCCGACGGTCTTTTTCGTCCTTTCCTCCGGCTTGGTTCGCTGCTGAGATTCCCTGTGCCGGGAAATGATGTCATGGGCATATTTTGCCAGGTTGACGGAGCAGAACCGGTTCCAGACAAGCCGCTCTGCGTCATCGGGGGCCGTTATGAAACAGGGCGCCGTCTGGAACGGAAGCGTGCCTCTTTCATATCCTATAACGACATCCACTGTGCCTTCGGCAAGCAGTTTCTTTGCGTGTTCCTGCATTTGTTTTTCTATATTTTCCACAGTTGTTGATCCCTCGCTCCTGTTGTTTGACAGTTTAGAGTTTCTTCACCAGCTTTTGTGCCGGGCCCAGGGCCTTTACCTTTTTAGTGACTCCCTTCATAACCTCGGCAAATTTTTCACCTTCCGAGGCGGAAATCCACGTGAAAATCGTCCTGTCAGGCTCAATGCCCACATAGGCAAGAAAGTTCTTCAGCAAGGCAAATTTTCGTCTGGCCGACATATTGCCACTGATATAGTGACATTCACCTGGATGGCAGCCAGAGACAAGGACACCGTCCACGCCTTCTTGCAGGGCCTTCACAATATAAAACGGATTCACCCTTCCCGAGCAGGGTACCCTGACCAGCCGGACATTGGGAGGATACTGCAACCTGCTTATCCCGGCCAGATCTGCCCCCGCGTAGGTACACCAGTTGCACACAAAAGCGATTATCTTCGGCTCCCAGTTTTCGTTTGCTTTTTCAGTCATATGTTCCTATTCCACCTCTTACAGAGCGCTTATCTGCGCCAGGATTTCTTCGTTGTTATAGCCATTGAGATCAATCGCGTTCATCCTGCAGGACGCCGTGCACACCCCGCACCCCTTGCACAGGACGGAATTGACCACGGCACATCCTTCAATCTTATCCACCTCCACGGCGCTGAAGGGGCAATTAGCCTCGCAAAGCCCACAGGCCATACACCGATCTTTGTTGACATACGCCGTCTTGCCTTCCGCCTCGATGAAGTCCTTGCTTAAGATTATAGATGCACGCGCGACAGCCGCATTGGCCTGTGTGATAGTCTCATCGCTCAATTTGGGTGAATGAGCCATTCCACACATGAAGACACCATCCGTGGCAAAATCGACAGGCCTCAGCTTCACGTGGGCCTCAGCGAAGAAACCATCCTGATTGACTGACAGTTTCAGCATATTGCTAATGGCATGATTATCAGGATTCCCAAGGACACCAACACTGAGTGCCAGCAGGTCCGCTTCAATCTCTACCCGTTCATTCAATATGGGATCGAAGACCTTCACAGAAACCCCTGAATCACTGGAGCTCACCTCAGGTTTCCTGTCTTCATCTTCATAGCAGATGAACTTGATATTGGCCTCCCGGGCCTTTTTGTAATAATCCTCCTTGAAGCCATAGGCCCTGATGTCTCTATAGAGTATGGTGATATCCCTATCCGGGTTGTCCTCTTTTAATTTGAGGGCATTTTTCAATGCTTCGGTGCAACAGTATCTACTGCAATACGGTCTCTCCGCAGTCCTCGAACCGACACACTGTATCATAACCACACTTTTGGCATCGGCAACCTTTGAATCTTTTTCGTAAATAAGCTCCTCCAACTCTCTCTGGGTAACAACATTTCCATCCTGGCCATAGAGATATTCATCTGTCCTGTTCTCTTGTGCACCGGTTGCCACTATGACCACGCCATGTTCAAACTGGTGTTCTTTTCCTCCGGATTCAACGGTTGTCTTGTAATTTCCAATAAACCCTTCGATATCTTTTATCTCCGCCCCTTTGAAAACATGGATTAAATCACTTTTGTCGACACGGGCCAGCAGACGGGCCAGATGCTCCCTTGTATCAAGACCCTCCAGCGTACAGTAAAGCTTCTCATAATTCCCGCCCAACTCATTTTCCTTCTCGATAACATAGGATTCAAAACCCTGATCGGCAAGACTGAGAGCGGCAGTTATACCGGCAAGCCCACCGCCTAAGACAAGTGTGGCCTTATTTACACTGAGCTGACCCGGCTTCAGGGGTTTGAGATACTGGGCCTTGGCTACGGCCATTCGCACCAGATCTTTCGCCTTTTCGGTCGCCGCCTCGGGTTCATTCATGTGAACCCATGAATCCTGGTCCCGGATATTGGCCATTTCGAACAGATAGCGATTGAGTCCCGCCTTTTCACAGTTTTCCTGAAAAAGCCCCTCATGTGTCCGGGGCGAGCATGATGCCACCACAACCCGCGTGAGGTTATGCTCCTTGATCATCTCTCCCATCTTTACTGCGGTGTCCTGAGAACAGGTAAAGAGGTTGTCCTCGGCAAACACCACATTGGGGAGGGTCTTGACATACTCGACCACCTCGGGGACATTAACCACGCCTCCGATATTGATACCACAGTGACAGATAAAGGCGCCTATCCGGGGACCGATACCCCTCATATCCATCTCTTCGGGAAGTTGTTCCGCAATGGTCAGCGACCCGCGTCGCGAGGCCAGGAGGCTCTCTGCATGTGCCGCTGCGCCGCTCGCCTCCATAACCGTCTCCGGAATATCCTTGGGACCCCCAAAGACACCACAGACAAAAACACCTTCACGGGAAGTCTTTACAGGATCTTCCAGCAGCGTTTTACAGAAACCATGTTCCTCAAGTTCTACGCCCAGGCTCTCTGCCAGTTTTTCCGCATCTTTCGGCGGAGTCAACCCAACGGAAAGAATAACCATATCAAACTCCTCCTCGATCAGCGTTCCATCTTCCTGAACGTATCCAAGGAGCAGATTTTTGGTCTGCTGGAGTTCCTTGATAGACGATGGCATGGATCTGATATATCTGACACCGTATTCATCCTTCGCCCTGTTTACAAAACGGTCAAAATCTTTCCCGTAGGCACGCATATCCATATAGAATATCGTGGGTTCGAGTGTTTTGATATGTTCTTTCCCGATAATGGCCTGCTTGGTCGCGTACATACAGCAGACGGATGAACACCAGCTGTTTCCGCAATTGACGTCCCTTGAACCCACACACTGTATCCAGGCAACCTTTTTAGGTTCCTGGCCATTGGAAAGTCTCTGTACATGACCGAAGAAGGGACCCGAAGCTGAGAGGATCCGCTCAAACTGAATACTGCTTACGACATTGTCGTAAATACCGAATCCATACTCACCCCTTAAGTGAGCATCGAAGAGTTCGGTTCCCGGGGCAGCGATAATCGCACCCACCTCGATCGTTTCTTCCTCCTGCCTCATCTCGTGGTCGATCGCGCCGGCCACACAGGCATCGACACACTGGTAACACTCGGAGCAGATACCGCAGCTCAGACATCTCTTTGCCTCCCTGAGAACATCCTCTTCACTGTACCCCTTGGCGACCTCTTCAAAATTGGTCCTACGTATTGAGGGCTCGAGCTCCGGCATCAACGGACGATTCTCCTTTACCACGGAGCTGTTGTCCGCCTTGTCGGCTATATTCTGTGTCCAGTCTCTCTCGCGCCCCAGATTGATGTCCGCACCACGCAGATACCGATCGATGGACTTGGCAGCTTCTTTGCCTGCATTGATGGCCTCAACCACCGTCGCCGGTCCGGTCACATCGTCACCACCAGCAAAAACCCCTTCTACATTAGTAGCAAAGGTCACCGTATCCACATCGAAGGTGTTCCACTTATTGACGGCTATCCCACTTTGTTCGGTAACAAATGAAAGATCGCTCGTCTGCCCTATCGCGGGGATGATCGCGTCGGCCTCAATGGTAAACTCCGAACCCTCGATCGGCACGGGGCGTCTCCGGCCGCTTTCATCCGGCTCGCCCAGTTCCATACGGATGCACTCGATACCGGTCACCTTCCCCCCGGTTCCAAGCACCTTCATCGGGGCGGTGAGGAATTCCATGTTGATTCCTTCCTGCAGGGCCTCTTCGATCTCCTCATCGGCAGCAGGCATCTCGGCGCGCGTTCTTCTGTACAGGACAAATGCCTCTCTGGAACCGGTCCTCAGCGCCGTTCTGACGGCATCCATTGCAACATTACCACCGCCGACCACCGCAACACGATCACCGAGAAATACCTTCTCGCCCAATGCGACCCTTCTCAGGAAATCTATCCCGTGGACAACACCGTTCAGTTCATCCTCACCGGAAACACCCAGCTTGCTGCTGACATGAGATCCCACACCGATGAACGTGGCGTCAAAATCATTCCGGAGGGTGTCCATGGTAATATCCTGGCCCACCTTCGTATTGTATTTTATTTCGACACCAAGCTCCTCAATGGTCTTGATCTCGGCATTCAGGACATCCTTGGGGAGACGGTATTCAGGGATACCGACGGTAAGCATGCCGCCGGCAACAGGGAGCGCTTCGAATATAGTGACCTGGTAGCCTTCAATAGCGAGGTAATACGCGGCCGTCAGGCCGGCAGGCCCAGCGCCTATTATCGCAACTTTTTTATCTTTCTTTTCCTTTATCTCGGGAATATATTTTGTCTCATCGTTCAGATCGAGGTCGGCAACGAAGCGCTTCAGATACATGATGGATACGGGGTCATCAACCTCAGCCCTCTTACAGGCCGCCTCGCAGGGATGGTTACAAACCCTGCCGCACACGGAGGGGAGCGGATTTTCCTGTTTGATAAGTTTCAGGGCCTCCTTGTACTTTCCTGCGGCGATGAGCGCCACATAGCCCTGAACACTGATATGGGTGGGACAGGCCGCCTTGCAAGGGGCCGTCCCTGTCTTTTCGATCGCAAACGCGCTGGGTATAGCCTGGGGAAACTTTCGGTAGATGGCTTTCCTGTCATCCAGGTCCTCGTTAAAGGTGTTTGACAGCGTCACCGGGCAGACGTCGGCGCAGTCGCCGCACCCGGTGCACTTGTCGACATCGACGAATCTCGGCGCCCTCGCAAGCTTTACCTTGAAGCGCCCCGGCTCTCCGTCAACCGTCTCCACCGTTCTTTTCGTCAGGATTTCTACGTTCGGATGTCTCCCCACCTCGACGAGCTTGGGGGAAAGTATGCATGCAGAACAATCATTGGTCGGAAAGGTCTTGTCCAGTTGAGCCATAACACCGCCGATGCTGATGTCATTTTCGACAAGGTATACCTTCATTCCGGAATTCGCAAGGTCCAGAGAAGACTGGATTCCTGCTATCCCCGACCCTACAACCATAACAGCGCCGATCTTTTCGCTATCTTTTACCACCGCTTTTTGCACCTCGGATTTGACGTAGGACCTGTTGTGGCAGGTTCCCCGGATTACAAATTATGACCGCCGGTCATTTAAATTCAACCGCGGGATGGTTACCAAGATTTACATTCCATGTCAAGACATAATTGTCAATTCTACGGGATTTATTTGAAAGGCCCTTAATGACGCATAGTAATGAAGGCGGGGGCAGAAACAAAAAATGAGGGATCAGGAGTCAGGAGAGCAGGCGCCTTCTATCACCCTCCAAAGCTCGTCTTTGCCGTAGCGAGTCTTGGCGGAAAATGAAACAAGCTCATCATAGGAAACTCCGAGATGTTCTCCTATCTTTCTTCTCGATATATTAACCTGGCCTCTGGAAAATTTATCCACCTTTGTCAGCACAAACACTATTTTGATATTATTACTGCGGAGCCACTGAATAAGCTGGTCATCATTTCCCGAGGGTTCTCTCCTTATATCGAGTATCATGACCACGAGGCGCAGGTTCTCACGACCTTCAAGATACCCTTCCACCATCGCCTTCCATCCCCTCTTTACGGAGACGGGCACCTTCGCGTACCCGTAACCGGGGAGATCGACAAAAGAAAGGCTTTTATTTATCATGAAGAAATTTACAAGCTGGGTGCGTCCGGGGGTATTGCTTGTCTTTGCAAGCCTCTTCCTGTTCACAAGGGTATTAATAAGGGAAGATTTCCCCACATTCGACCTGCCGACAAAGGCCACCTCCGGCAACGAATCATCCGGATAATAAAAGAGGTCGACAGCGCTCTTTATGAATTCTGCTGATGTAACTTTCATGGACCTTCTCCGATTTTGAGGGCATCATAACACAACACGAAAGTAAATCGCAAAACAGATCAACCGGGAATATCCGAAACGCCATGATTTACAGATTCTGCTTGCAAAGAACCTGCATTAAGAGCTACTAATGGTGAAAGTCCGGTTATTTAAAGGTCTTCAACAGACGCAAAATCAGATATCATTCCGTGAACAACAATATCGGAAACCTATGCAAAGATTTTTAAAAAAGATATCCCTGCCACATCTGAATGTAAGCGAACATGCCATAATGATTTTTATGGCGATTATCGTCGGGGTACTCGGTGGGTATGGAGCGATTGTCTTCAGATTGTTTGTTCGTTTTTCACAGTCCATTTTCTTCGGTCCGGGCGGGACAAGTTTTCTCGACCATGTGATGGCCCTGCCATGGTACGCAAAACTGATCCCACCTGCCACAGGCGGCCTGCTCGTCGGTGTCATTATCTATTTTTTCGCGCGTGAAGCGCGTGGACCGGGGGTATCCGAAACCATAGAAGCCGTCGCCCTGAAAGGTGGCTTGATCAGAAAGAGAGTGTTTTTCGTTAAGATTCTCACCTCGGCAATATCCATAGGATCGGGTGGTTCAGCTGGGAGAGAAGGCCCTATAGTACAGATAGGCTCGGCAATTGGCTCTCTATTCGGACAGATAACACGGGTTTCGGCTGACAGAATGAGAACCCTGGTCGGCTGCGGGGCGGCGGCGGGAGTCGCTGCAACCTTCAATGCACCCATTGCCGGTGTTATGTTCGCCATGGAAATTATCATCGGAAACTACGGCATAGCCACATTCAGTCCGATAATAATATCTTCCGTCACGGCAACCGTCATCTCCAGGATCCATCTTGGAGACTATCCGGCCTTTCTTGTCCCACACTATAGCCTGGTAAGCCCTCTCGAGCTTCCCTTCTACGTGCTCCTTGGAATTGTCGCGGGTGTGACAGGGGCATTATTCATAACGCTCCTCTACAAAACGGAAGACCTGTTCGGCATGATGAAGATTCCCGAATATACAAAGGCAGCAGTGGGCGGTCTGATGGTCGGGACAATCGGAATATTTCTCCCTTATATATACGGCGTGGGGTATGACGCTATCAGTCTCGCACTTTGGGAGAATCTCGCCTGGTACATGTTGATTATTCTTGTATTCGTGAAGATTATCGCCACATCTCTTACAATTGGATCGGGAGGGTCAGGGGGAATCTTTGCCCCGTCCTTATTCATAGGAGCGATGGCGGGAGGGGCCTTCGGACACTTTATTCATCAGATGTTCCCCGCAATAACGGCCTCTGCAGGGGCCTACTCCCTGGTGGGAATGGGAGCGGTCCTTGCGGCTACAACTCACGGACCCATTCACGCCATACTCATCATATTCGAAATGACCGGAAATTATAAGGTCATAGTTCCCCTGATGCTTGCCTGTATTACAGGTTACGTTATAGCCTCTAACATCAACAGAGAATCCATCTTTACATTAAAGCTCGCAAGAAGAGGGGTGGATCTAAAAGCGGGAAGAGAAGTCAATATCATGAAATCCCTTCTCGTTAAGAATGCCATGACAACAGAGGTGTCAACGGTATCTGAAAATATGCACCTCAATAAACTGCTTAAGCATACCTTTTCAAGCAAACACTCGAGTTTTCCCGTCGTTGACAATAATGGTCTGCTAAACGGGATAGTAAGCTTTCAGGATTTCAAGGAGGTGGTTTTTGAGGAAGGCCTGGGAGACCTCGTTGTGGTAAAGGATATCGCCATCCCCGACGTCATAACCCTAACACGGGATGAAAGCCTGGATGAGGCACTGAAAAAGATAGGCCTGAAGAATATAGAACAGCTTCCGGTGGTCGACGAAAATAACCCGAGAAAGATAGTGGGCATACTCTCACGAAGGGATATATTCTCGGCATACAATAAGGCGCTTATCAACAGATCGCTGGCAGAAGACAGGATAAAGGATAAAGGATAAAGGCTGACAGTTTCAGCCTGAATGTCTACAGTCTGAACAACCTGTCAGGACACCTTAATAACAATATGCTGTTTTTTTCCTTTTCTCATGTGGATTTCACCATCTTCGATATCGTCTGACCCGATCTTTTCGTCAAAGGCCCCCACCTGCCTGTCATTAACGTATGCTCCGCCCTGTGAGATCAGCCTTCTCGCTTCACTTTTGGTCGCACACAAATCAACATCATGAAAAAGCTCAAAGGCGGGAATACCAGCCACAAATTCTTCCCTCGTCTTTTCCACCGTTGGTATTGCCGATGCTCCAACGTCAGCGCTACCCCTCGGTATCGAGCTTGACTGGAACAGGCTGGAACTTACCGGTTTCAGCCCGAAGTTATTCACTGCCGCCCCCCAGGCGGCAATCGCCGCGTCCTGTCCATGTGTAATCCTTGTAGCTTCGAAGGCCAGAACGGCTTTTGCCATGTTCAGATCGGAATCCACAAGGTTCTCTACCTCCTTTACCTCTTCCATAGGCAGGAGTGTAAACAGTGCAAGAAATTTCCCGACATCAGCGTCTTCAGTGTTTATCCAGTACTGAAAATAATCATAGGGCGTGGTGAGTCCGGCGTCCAACCATACAGTACCTTTCTCGGTTTTGCCCATCTTATGTCCATGGGATGTGGTAAGAAGGGGGAAAGTCATTCCAAAGACCCTCTTACCTTCGAGTCTCCTTGTAAGGTCTATTCCCGCAACAATATTGCCCCACTGGTCATTGCCGCCCATCTGCATGACGCACCCATAATTTTTGCAGAGATAATAAAAATCGTAGGATTGCAGAAGCATATAATTAAATTCAATAAAATTGAGCCCCCTCTCCAGACGCATTTTGCAGCTCTCCGCAGTGAGCATACGGTTGACGCTGAAACAGCATCCTATATCCCTTAGAAATTCCAGATAGTTGAGCTCAGCCAGCCAGTCCGCGTTGTTCAACAGAAGAGCCCTGTCCTCTTTGAAATCCAGGTATTGTGAGAGCTGTTTCTTGATAGCCTCCGCGTTTATATCAGTTTCATCCCGCGTCAATATGCAGCGCATCTCGGTCTTGCCGCTCGGATCACCTATAAGGCCGGTCCCTCCGCCGACAAGAGCGATGATTTTGTGCCCGCAGTGCTGCATATGCATGAGCGACATTATCGGAACAAGACTCCCGATGTGAAGACTCACTGCGGTGGGATCAAAGCCGATATAACAGGTGATCTCCTCCCGTTTCAAAAGATCCTTTATCGACTCCTCATCTGTTACCTGTTCTATAAAGCCTCTTTCTTGAAGTATGTCATACGCACTTTTCACGCCCATCACTGTTAACCTTCCATATCAACACTCAGCCTTTCAATGGAAAGGCTCTTGCCTGTCTTGTTGTCAATATCTATCAGCACCCCCTGGAGCCGGATATCCCCTTTCGCCATACTAAACCTGTTGGGCAGTTGAGTCCAAAATCTCTCAAGCGCCACCTCTTTTTTGATTCCGAGGACAGAATCAAAGGGACCCGTCATACCGACGTCTGTTATGTAGGCAGTTCCATCGGGCAGCACCCTCTCATCCGCCGTCTGCACATGTGTATGCGTGCCCAGGACAGCGCTGACCTTTCCATCCAGAAACCAGCCCATCGCTTCCTTTTCAGATGTCGCCTCGGCATGCATGTCAACTATTATTATATTCGTTTTATCTTTCAGTCCTTCGATTTCTCTCTCGGCAACACGAAATGGACAATCGAGAGGTTTCATAAAGACTCGTCCTTCGAGATTCAACACGCCCATGGATACTCCCAGTCTGGTGTCAATTACCACGCTCCCATTGCCCACGGTTCCTTCCGGATAATTGGCTGGTCTTAAAAGGGTCTCGTAGTCACCCATAAAACCACTGGTTTCTTTCTTGTCCCATATATGATTTCCTGATGTCAAAACGTCTATTTCGTGGTGGTAGAGCTCATCCACTATCTTCCTGGTTACGCCGAAACCGCCGGCCGCATTCTCGCAATTCGCGATGACAATGTCCACCCTGTGTCGTCCAACTATTCCGGGTAGGAGGGCTTTTACCGCCTGTCTCCCCGGTTTTCCGACTATATCTCCTATAAAAAATACTTTCACTTTTCAAATCTTCTCTCTATCTATTTTGCAAAATCGGATATACGTGTTTCCCTTATTACTGTAACTTTTATCTGTCCCGGGTAGGTAAGCTCCGATTCAATTTTTTTCGCAATATCCCTGCAGAGCATCACGGCATCATTATCAGAAACCTTTTCATTTTCTACAAGGATACGTATCTCTCTCCCTGCCTGTATGGCATAACACTTGTCGACACCTTTGAAGGAAGTCGCTATCCCCTCCAGCTCGGTCAGCCGTTTCACATAAGTTTCCAACATCTCCCTTCGGGCACCCGGTCTCGCTGCTGAAAGAGTGTCCGCTGCCTGTATAAGAACATCCAGAACAGTGTTGTTACGCCCGTCGTCATGATGATGCGCTATAGCCTGAACAATCCTGTCGGATTCACCAAACTTCGTGGCGTATTCCGCTCCAATGGTTGCATGAGGACCTTCTATTTCATGATCAACAGCCTTCCCGATATCGTGCAGCAACCCGGCTCTTTTTGCGTCTTTTACATTCATTCTCAGTTCGGCGGCCATCATACCCGCAAGATGCGAAACCTCAATGGAATGTTCCAGGACATTCTGAGAATAGCTTGTCCGAAATCTCAACCTTCCGAGGAGCTTCAACAACTCAGGATGAACATCATGGACACCGGCATCGAACGACACCCTTTCACCTGTTTCGCGAATCACCTTGTCAATATCGGATCTTACCTTCTTGACTATCTCCTCTATCCTGCCCGGATGAATCCTTCCGTCACTGATCAGATTTTCCAGGGATCTTTTGGCCACTTCCCGCCGCACGGGGTCGAAGCTCGAAACAACCACAGCCTCGGGGGTATCATCAATAATCAGGTCTGTACCGGTTGCGGCCTCAATTGCCCTTATGTTTCGCCCTTCTCTACCGATTATCCTTCCCTTCATTTCATCCGAGGGAAGATTCACAACTGATACCGTCTTCTCGACCACAAAATCGGAGGCATATCTCTGAACCGCATACGCCAATATCTCCTGGGACCTCTTTTCGGATTCCCTTTTGGTCTCTTCCTCAATTCTCCTTATTACACCACTCGCTTCGTGCCGCGCATCATCCGTCATCAACTGAACAAGGTATTCCTTTGCCTGCTCTGATGAAATTCCGGCAATTTTTTCCAGCCTTTCTTTTTGCTCTTCAATAACCTTATCCAGGTTGGAGTGTTTTTCATTCAAGAGCGACTCTTTATTCAGAACTGCATTTTCCTTCTTCTCTATACCGGTCTCTCTCTGGGCAAAAATGTCCGCCTTTTTGTCCAGATTCTCTTCCTTTTGCCGAAGTCTGTCTTCTATCTTCTCAAATTCTGTTCTTCTGTCTCTTGTTGATCTTTCGAATTCATTTTTGGACCTGAGAAGATTATCCTTGGCCTGGAGGACAGCTTCTTTTTTAATGTTCTCCGCTTCTTTCTTGGCCTCGCTTGTAATCCTCAACGACAGGCTCTCAGACGACTCCAGCATCCTGCTTGAAATGCTCTTTCTGGCAAAATATCCCAGCGCCATGCCTGCCGCAACAGACCCCAACATTATGAGTATTATAAAACTGATGTTTGACAAATTCCCTCACCTCCCCCGAAATTATAACATACAGAACCGGGAACTTAAGATTTGCAGCAACGGGAGGGGTCAGGAAAAGACATGTTGCGCCCGAGGAATGATAGCCCCGAGGCACAATCGCATAGGGACGGGCGCACGATATATCTCGCCCAATACCTTGAGAGAAATGGGACTGCTTCTGCCATATTTCTCCCCCGCCTATGCCGTAGTAACCACTTTTTTGAACCTTACAAAAGATTTGGCGCCCTGTTGCTGCTTCAGGCTTCCCACACATCCCAACGTCAGGTTTCAGTGAGCATGCACACCACTAACAAGGAAGGGGCCCCGATTATAAGATTGTTGGTTCAAAAAACTAAAGGTCATCACGCACATCGCAGGGGATTAACTTGCTTTTTTTATCTATATAACTTATTAACCCGTCTACTTCGTTTTCAAACCTGCTATGCAGGTCCTTTTTTTCTTCTTTTTCCTTAAACAATTCTTCGGCAACATTTAAAGCAACCAATATGGCAATATCTGAAGTTGTTACATCCTCTGAGACATCTTTTATTTCCTTAGCCCTCTCATTTATATAACGGACAATCTTACTTACATATTCATCCCCTTTATCACTCAGGACTGAAAGCTCCCGTCCTATTACCCTTATTTCGAAACGCTGTTTCAAATGCGATTCCCCTGTGTTTAATCCTGAGGCTCCTCTATATCACACAACATATCAAGGAGCATATCCACCTTGGTACGCACTGCATCCTTATCATGATTTAACGCCCGTATCCGATCGTTCGCATCACCTAGTTCCACGCTTTTACTTTCCAGCAACTTTTCCAGTTCAAGATTCCGTTCCTTCAGCACGGAATACTCTTCTACGATTCCCTTTATTTTTTGTTCAAGCTCGTCAAATCTTCCCAACTCTTCACCCGGATTTCATCTTAGTTGCGTAGTGATATAATATTTTTGAGTGATTATGTCAATTCACCCGATAAAAGTCAAGACGCTTTCTCGACGCTTTCTCGATGGCTGTTTGATGCACGGCGGGGGTACAGTTTCTAATGCACAGAAATACGCATCAGTCCATACGCCCGGCACAAAAAAAGGGGTTGCGTTGATACACAACCCCTGTAAATAAATGGTGGGTCAGGGCAGAATCGAACTGCCGACACCGGGATTTTCAGTCCCGTGCTCTACCGACTGAGCTACCGACCCACACCATATATACCTGTAGAAGGTCTGCTTACTATACAATCCCTATTCTTTTGTCAAGTTTTTTTGCCTTCCGAAATCCATCAGATGAAGGACAATATGGATATCACCGGTGGCCCCTGATTCACCATTTATTGGCGATGGATTATGAGTTCATGGTTTATAATTGACATCAGGTCACTGCACACTTATACTCCCTCAAAGAACGAATAAATCAAAAGGAGGAACGAAATCATCATGAAACGCTGTCTTTCGTTAATAGCAACAGCCGCGGTCGTGCCACTGATTCTCCTCTATTCATGCACACCCGTAAACCTTTACACAATCAACATGAAATACACGCCGTCTGAAGCCGCTTCGGCCCAGGTTGAAGACACTGAAAGTGTTAAGCTTGTCGTAGCCAGATTCATCGATTCAAGAAGCGCGAAAGATAAGATGGTTATCGGCACAGTGGTGTCGTCTGACGGCGGCACGATACCGGTACTACCGAAATACATTAAGCCTGTGGACGCGGTTACCGACGGTATCAGAGAATGCCTGCTCGCGGCAGGATATTCTCTGTCCCCGGACATACCTGCGTGGAACCTCCGGAGCGATTCGATCAACAAAGGATGGGGAACAGTTCTGATTGGTGGCACTATCGACAAGCTTGAGGTTGTCTGTCACAAAGACGGGATAAAGAAACAATACCACACGGATGTAAAACTGACGATAGTTTTTGCTGATATACGCGATGCACGCTTATTCCGCAAGCTGGAGATTGAAACGAACCCTTCGCTGGTACATGTGCGATTTTCCGAAAAGATACTGGAGGAACAGATAAACACTGCACTTTCAGATGCCATCGAACAGGTGTTCGGAGACAGGGAGACAATGCAGAAGATACTGGGTGAAGCGGCAGAGAAGTAATCAACGAACCCTCAACGGGGAACCCCTCTCAGATAGAAACTGGGACGTTAACCAGGCTCCCGGATTGCGATTCCCAGGGCAATCATCATTCACTCAGGCGGGAAAAAATAGAGGAAAAAACATCTTGACTTACGTCCAAAATACTATATAGTTTTTCCAATTAGAAAAAAGTGCTTTTGCTGACAGTCAGTTGGTGGGGTGCGGTAAAGTTAGGATTGAGACATTTTAAAGTACAAAATTGCACATTCGGATTTTCGGTATTCTGTTTTCTTTTTACATGTAGGCGATCCTGCTTTAGAAAAATCAAGAAAGGAGGATTGCCGTAATGCCTGAAGGTACCGTAAAGTGGTTTAATTCAAGCAAGGGTTTCGGCTTCATTGAAAGCGATGAAGGCGGGGATGTTTTTGTTCATTACAGCGCCATTCAAACCGAAGGTTTCAGAACCCTGGAGGAGAACCAGCGCGTGACATTTGATGTTGAGCAGGGCAACAAGGGCCCGTCAGCCGCTAACGTCAAGATCATATAAATATTATTCCTAGCAAAAACCGGCGCCCTGATTATTTTCGGGGCGCCTTTTTTTTGCGACCGCATCAACCCTGATTATTCCAGCCTGAACAGCTTCTTTACCACTGCCAGATAAGGGCCGGCTTCACCATTGCGACCTTCTTTCTTCAGTCCCACGACGGGATCATGCAGTATTTTGTTCACAATGGAATTGACAAGTATTTTTATATTTTCATTCTGTTCCCCGTCGAGGTCCTTCATCCATGAATGAGACTTCTCCATCTCTCCCTTAACTATGCCTTCCGTCTTGTTCTTCAACTCAACTATCGTGGGAACAACTTCCAGGGCGGCGAACCATCCGGAAAATCTGGCAACTTCTTCATCAATAATGGCTTCCGCCTTTTTTGCCTCGTTAAGGCGGCCTTCCATATTCTCATCAACTACCCCTTGTAAATCGTTAATATTGTACAGATACACATTGTCAATTTTTCCCGCGGCGGGGTCAATGTCTCTCGGAACCGCCACATCGATAAGAAACATCAGCCTGTTTTTACGCCTGCGCAAGGCCGTCGCGACCATATCCACTGATATAATACAATCCGAAGAACCTGTGGAACTTATCACTATATCCACATCTCCGAGTTTCTCCTCCAGCAGTTCAAATTCAACAGGGAATCCGTGAAAGTCGTTCGCGAGTTTTACCGCGTTCCCGTAGGTACGATTGGAAAAGATTATCCGGTTAACCCCATTGTCCATGAGATGCTTCGCCGCAAGCTGCGCCATCTCGCCTGCACCGACAAGGAGTACCGTTTTTCTGTCAAGCTCTCCGAATATCTTTTTGGCAAGCTTTACCGCCGCGTAACTCACTGAGACCGCATTGTTTGCTATAGATGTCTCCGTTCTCACCCTTTTTGCCACCGAAAAAGCATGGTGAAGGAGCCTATTTAATATGACACCGGATGTTTTTTGTCTCACACACAGGCGGTAGGCATCCTTGACCTGCCCCAGGATCTGTGGCTCCCCCATGATCATTGAATCGAGACTTGACGCCACCCTGAAGAGATGGCGCACCGCATCTTCATCACGGTACAGATAGAGACATTTTCCCATTTCTTCGGGAGAAAGGTTACCCTGCGATATGATAAATGCCTTTAAATCCTCCTCTATCGCGTCGCCGGATTTCGTGTTCACCAACACCTCAAACCTGTTGCAGGTGGAAAGATACATCACCTCGCCGGCATGAGGAATGTCCTTCAGTTGCGCGAGGGTCTTCTCCTCTTCCCCACATGATATGGACAGTCTCTCCCTTATATTCAGAGGGGCACTCCTATGATTTATTCCGAGGAGGGTTATGCTCATGTTCTCTCATCAAAAATTGTGCATGGTTACAAAAATGATATTCACGCCAACAAAAGTGAAAAGGAGTCCCGCAAAAGCGATAATGGACAGAAGGGCCGCCTTCCTTCCCTTCCATCCCATGGCTATCCTCTGGTGAATCAGAATGGCATAAATAAGCCAGGAGATTGCGGTAAATATCAGCTTCGGGTCCCAGTGCCAGCTATTACCCCAGATGGTCCGGGCCCATATCGAGCCGGCAATAATGCCGAACGTCAGCAGCGGAAATCCCCAGACAATACATATATGATTAATCCTGTCAAGATCCTGCAGGGACGGAAGCAGCCCACTGAACCCGCTCACATTCTTGCCCTTTATCAGATTGTCCTGCAACAGGTACATCATCCCTGCAAGGCATGCCAGCGCGAAGAGAGCCCCTCCGGTAAGCAGTAACACAACATGGACGGGAACCCAGTCTCCTCGCATGGCGGAAGGTATGGAGGCTCCATCCACCAATCCGGCGGATGCCGCTATCATCATAACCAGAACCGCGGGGGACACAAAAGCGCCAAGTACCCGCGTCTTCGTCTTTGTCTGGAAAGCAAGATAAGCGCCGGAAACAGCCCAGGCGATGAATGACAGCGAACCATAGATGTCAGCGGACGGCACAGATTCGGCCCCAATCCATTGAATAACTACATAGATCGAGTGCAGAGCGAATGCCAGAGAAAACGCCCACATCGAGACCTTCGCCACCCTGACTCTCCCGACAGAAATCGAGATGATATATCCGGCCGTGCTCACAAAGTAAGCGACAAGCGACATCCTGAAAAACATCATCTCCATAGGTTCACCCGAGTGTTATAATCCCTGATTCCTCAAACCAGTTTTCTGTTCCCCTCGACCATTTGGCCCCTTGAATCCCGAACTCTTTTTTTCAGCCCTCACAGTTCCATCTGCTTGCCGGTGCAGTCTCTGAAGATCTCTCTTGCCTTGTCCCATTCCTCTTTTCTTATGTGCCGGAGTATATCGGAATCCAACACAGATTCAAATATCCTTTTGTTTTCCGCAGACGTGTCTCCACGAGCAATTATTTTCTCCCTGAGATTACCCATGATATCGAGGAGAATGCCATATTCCGGGCCAAATTTCTCCTCCATATTTTCCCTCAGTCTTCTGGCCATCGCGGGGCTCTTTCCCCCGGTTGATACGGCTATAACAAGGTCTTTCCGACGAAAGATTGCAGGCAATATGAAATTGCATCTCGAGGGCTCATCTACTACATTCACCAATATTCCCCTGCCGCGCGAGTCACGATAGATTTTTTCATTGACCTCGCTCCGGTTGGTTGCCCCGATTACGAGAAAGGCACCTTCTATGTGTTCTTCACTGTAGTCATCAGGCACATGTTCTATAGCCTCATCATCCTTCATTGCACGCAACCCCGGGGTCAGGATCTTCCCGACAACAACAACTGTCGCGCCACACTCGAGGAGTCTTATCACCTTTCTTTCGGCAACATCGCCTCCACCCACGACAACACATCTTTCATTCGAGACATCAAGACTTACGGGATAAAATTTCATCAGCTCCATCCTCATGTTAAAATAGAAGAAAGGAATATCATGAAGGCCGTGAAACTTCAAGTTGCTTGAAATAACGGCAAATGGATGATAGTTTCAGCATCAGGAGGTAAGCCATGCCGGAAATAAAGGAGAAATGGATCGAGATAACCGTTCTGACGCCGCCTGAGCTGGTTGACGCGCTGTCAAACTTCCTGGAGGAGATGGGGGCGGACGGCGTATTTCAGGAAGCTGAAATAGAAGATTCATTCACCGACCTTAAGACCTCCACAAGGGAAACGATAAAAGCCTACCTTCCGTGGGAACGCAGCGTGAAGAAACAGACCGCGCAAATCGAAGCATATATCAACAGTGTTTTCTCACTGTTTCCCGGAGTGGTAAAACCGCAATTCTCCACAAAGACAATCATCAATCCCGACTGGGGTGAACAGTGGAAGAAATTTTTTAAACCTCTCAGGGTGAGCAATAATATAGTGATTAAACCGACATGGGAACGATATTCCCCTGCCGGGCGGGATATTGTCATTGACATAGATCCAGGAATGGCCTTCGGCACTGGGCAGCATGCCTCAACGGTAATGTGCATCATGGCCATTGAGGACATACTGCTGAAAGACAGCAGGCGGGAGGAGTATGACATACTGGACGTCGGCACAGGCACCGGCATACTCGCCATATGTGCCGCAAAGCTCGGCGCACGCATGGTAACAGGCATCGACATAGACCCAAAGGCTGTTGAGATAGCACGGACAAATATCGGCATAAACCGGGTGGAGAATCGGGTTGAGATTATCAATCGCGATATTGCCCAGTTCAGTGGCAGTTTCGACCTGATAGTGGCCAATCTGATATCGGGTGCACTTATAAAGCTTCACTCGCAATTGATATCTCTGACAAAACCCGGGGGGCATATCATAGCATCGGGGATCACAGAGCAGGACGCGAAAGACGTAGAGATGACATTCTGCAACGGTGAAACCGTGTTGCATGAAACAAAGCGGGAAAATGAATGGGTCTGTTTCACTTTTAAGAGGACCGACAGATAACCCCCCTATACCAACCTGTCTGCGTGCGGACACGCACATGCACGCGCATACAGGCACAGAGGTGCCCCAGGGCACAGGACAGGAAGACGGCGATTGGCAATACCAAGAATCTACAGCCCGCAGGAAATCAGTGCGGGAATAACTTCGAAATTAGGCAATGAATATTTTACCTACATAAAAGAAGTTCTGCGTCTCAATAAAGGAGATGAGCTGATACTTTTTGACGGTTCCGGCCACGAATACCGATCAGTCATCAGGGATTTCAACACCCACAATGTCTGTCTTGATATTATCAGTAAAGAGATTATTAAACTGCCGGCCATTCACATCACCCTCGCCCAGTCGCTCCCCAAGGGGAACAAAATAGAAATGATTATTCAAAAATCTACGGAACTGGGTGCAAGCAGGATATTACCCTTTATATCCTCAAGATCCATATCAAGACCGGCAGGCACCCGGGCCACGAGCAAAGCTGCAAGGTGGCGCAAGATAGCCATAGAAGCATCCAGACAGTGCGGCAGGGGAGATGTACCGGAGGTGAGCGAGATAGTATCTTTCGATGAAATGCTGAGCAGCCCTGACAGTCATAATCTCCGTATAATCCTGTGGGAGGCGGAACCGGAAAGGGGAATAAGGGAGATATTGACGGAAAAAAAACACGCGAACGCGAACAGCTTTTTTGTCGTCATAGGTCCTGAAGGCGGATTCTCGTGGGAAGAGATTGAAAAGGCACAAAAATGTGATTTTATCACGGCAAACCTGGGAAGGCTTATCCTGAGGACCGAGACTGCCCCACTTGCCATCATCTCCATCCTCCAGTATGAAAAAGGAGTATTCGGTGCGCTCGCAGGATGAAAGAAAAAGGAGATAATCGAACTATGGTGTTCTACGGCGGATTCTGGCAAAGATTCGTGGCCTTTTCAATAGACATGTTCATACTTAATATATTCACCTTCATCATGTTATTAATGGGAAGTCTTATCGTCCCGTTTCAATGCGATCCAATGTATCTGACGGACTCTTCTTCGGCATTTTTCCGATACTACGGCTTTACCATTTTGATAAACGCTGCCTATTTCACTTATTTTTACGGCACCACGGGTCAGACACCGGGAAAGAAACTGCTTGGTCTCAAGGTTGTTCGGACAGATGGAGAATCCATGACCCTTGGGACAGCCTTTCTGAGATGGGTAGGATACATAATATCCAAGCTGCCACTCTTCCTGGGTTTTATATGGATAGGATTCGATGGCAGGAAACAGGGATGGCATGATAAGATAGCGGGCACATATGTAATCAAAACCCACAGATATCAGAAGATAGATGATCAGGTACCACCGGATGTCTCGTTCGGGCCTACCTTTGAAAACTGTTCGGGCAGAAACACCGTATTTGAAAATAAACAGAGCAATGATGCACCAGAGAACACCCGATTCAATGGATAAGCGCCTGTTCTCTACAGCAATGAGGGCGGGTTTTTGAGCTTGACATGATACGTAAAGTGATATAGTGAGACACCCTTCAAAACATCACAAGGGAGGAAATATTTTTGGCAAATCATAAGTCCGTGGAAAAAAGAGCCCGACAAAGCGAGAAGAGGAGGATGAGAAATGCCTCCGCGAAGACTCGCGTTAAGACAAGCGTCAAGGCGGTGCTCAAATCCGTTGATGAAAAGGATGTGGAAAATTCACGCAGCGTACTGTTCAACACAACCAGAACAATAGCCAAGGCAGCCGCCAGCGGGCTGTTCCACAAAAAGACAGCTGCCCGCAAGATATCGAGATTGACAAAAAAGGTGAACTCACTGGGATAGCATCAGAATCCCGACATTATATTCCGAAATGCCTTATCTGCCATATCAATTGACAGCTCTCTGATGGCGACGTTTTTGTTCGCCGAGGTCGATGAGACGTCAGTTTGAACATTATAGGCCTCTCTTCCCGTGAGGCCTTTGTTAGTCCAGATAGATTTGCCATTGTCAGTTCTCGTAAACGCTACCTCCAGTACCATATAAACACGATCCTCTTTGGCCATATCACTGCTGCTGTACGCAACGTGGGATGTAGTGATGCTCTTTATCTTTCCGGCCAGAACCGCGTCAGCCCTGTCTTTGTCGGCGACAACAGTAAATCGGGAGCTCCTTCTAAAACGGGTAAAAAACGCGTTCCTAATATAGTTTTCAACATTCGCTTCGCTGGTGCTGTTGGAAAATTCGCCGACAAAAATCTCCTGTATTTCAGCGGCGATATTCTCTCCACCCGGAGAAAAATGATACCCACAGCCGAGACAGGTGAACAGCAGTAAAACATATATAATCCATTTTGTTTTCATGAAAAACCTCTCGTTTAAAGAGTTACGAGTTGCGAGTTGCGGGTTGCGGGTTGCGGGTTGCGCTGTCAGGATATCCCCGTGACTTTTCCTCGAATACTTGAACCCTATTTAACAACAATATTGACCAGTTTTTTCGGGACATAAATTTCTTTGACTATATCCTTGTTCCCGGTAAACTGTTTTATTTTTTCATTATTCAGGGCAAGTTTCTTGATTTTCTCGTCGGTTTCATCCGCGTCGATCAGTATCCTGCTTCGCACCTTTCCATTGACCTGAATGACTATGGTGATCTTTTCTTCCGCGACAACCGCTTCATCAAAAACAGGCCAGCCGGTTTCGGAAAGACCTCCACTTCTGCCGATCATTTCCCAGAGTTCTTCCGTTATGTGCGGCACTATGGGCGAAAGGAGAGTGATGATGCTTTCTACCGTTTCCCTTATCACAGAGAGGGCTTTTCTGTCATTCTTTTCCGGTCGTTCGGTCTGATAAAGCGTGTTTACAAGCTCCATGACCGCACTGATCGCCGTGTTGAAGTGAAACCTGTTTTCAATATCGGTGGTAACCTTTTTGATGGTCTGGTGCGTCTTCTTTCTCAGTTCCTTCAGATCACCTTCAATCTTTTCTCCGCTGTCAAAAGGCTCCACACCTCTAATATCATCAAGATAATCCACAACAATGCGCCATACCCTGCCAAGGAAACGAAAAGCGCCGTCAACACCCTGATCGCTCCATTCCAGATCCTTCTCAGGCGGTGCAGCAAAGAGACAGAATATCCTGGCCGTGTCTGACCCATACTCGTCAATTATAAAATCGGGATCAACAACATTCTTTAGCGATTTTGACATCTTCTCGGTCTTTCCTACCTTTGCCTCAAGACCGCAATGGGTGCATTTCCCGTCTTTCACCTCTTCGGGCAGAAGATATCCATGTTTCGCGCATCTCATGGTCTCTTTGCAGACCATCCCCTGGGTAAGCAGATTTGAAAAGGGTTCATCTATACCGATCACGCCGAAGTCCCTGAGCATCTTTGTGTAGAACCTCGCGTAAAGAAGGTGCAGGATGGCATGTTCGATTCCGCCAATATACTGGTCCACAGGCATCCAGTAATCCACTTTTGCCCTGTCGAGTCCAGGCTTCTCAGAACAATCCGCGCAGCAGAACCGGTCAAAGTACCATGAGGATTCAACAAATGTATCCATTGTGTCCGTTTCCCTCTTTGCCGCTCCATGACAATTGGGACAGGTCACGTTTATAAATGAGTCCATCATCTCAAGCGGTGATCCGCCCTCCCCCGTTAACTCCACATCTTTCGGCAGAACAACGGGGAGGTCCTCTTCAGGAACAGGAACAGTGCCGCACTTTTCGCAGTTGATGATGGGAATAGGAGTCCCCCAGTAGCGCTGCCGGGATATGCCCCAGTCCCTCAGACGATACTCGACGGTCTTTTTCCCTCTGTTTATCGATTCGAGGTATTCCGCGATATCCTCCAGGGCCTGCATGTTTTTCATGCCGTCAAACTTTCCGGAATTAGCAAGAATTCCCTCATCCGCATAGGCCTCGGTCATAGTGTCGGCATCCAGCGGATTATCAGGATCCTGTATAACTACAATCTTCTCAAGGCCGTACTTTTCGGCGAATTCAAAATCGCGCTGATCATGCGTGGGGACTGCCATGACACATCCAGTGCCATACTCTGCAAGCACAAAATTCGCCGCGTAGATCGGCATCTTTTTGTCTGTAACCGGATTCAGGCACCAGGCATCCAGGAACACGCCCTCTTTATCGTAATAATCGGACGTCCTCATCATCTTGTCCTGTTTGTTGACGCGCTTCACAAAGTCCCTGACTTCCTGCTCCACCGGTTTTCCCTTCGCTAACTCCATTACGAGGGGATGTTCCGCCGCTATCAGCATGAATGTTGCGCCAAATATCGTATCCTGCCTGGTTGTAAAGACCTTGATTACATCATCGGAATCGACCATTGGAAAAACTAATTCGCATCCGTAACTCTTACCGATCCAGTTTCGCTGCATCGTGAGGACCCTTTCAGGCCATCCGGGCAGTTTGTCGCAGTAATCCAGCAGTTCCTCCACATAATCAGTAATACGGAAAAACCACTGATCAAAATTCTTTCCAATGATCTCGCTTCCACATCTCCAGCACAGGCCCGCTTCCACCTGCTCATTGGCCAGGACTGTTTTGCATGTGGGACACCAGTTGACCGAACCGCCCTTCTTATAGGCAAGACCCTTTTCGTACATCCAGAGGAAAAAGAGCTGCTCCCACCGGTAATACTCCGGTTCGCATGTGGATATCTCCCTGTCCCAGTCATAACTGAACCCCATTGTCTTAAGCTGTTTCCTCATGGAGTCGATATTTTCATTTGTCCACTTCGCGGGAGGTATCTCATGCTCAATGGCGGCATTTTCCGCCGGCATACCGAAGGAATCCCATCCTATGGGATGAAGAACATTGTATCCTCTCATTTTCTTGTACCGTGCCACCACATCGCCGATGGTATAGTTTCTCACATGCCCCATATGAATCCTGCCGGAAGGATATGGAAACATTTCGAGGAGATAAAATTTTTTCCTTTCCGTATCCTCGCTTACTATGAACGTCTTTTCATCCTCCCAGAATTTCTGCCATTTCTTTTCTATTTCCCGAGGATTATACTTTCTCTTCATAACAATCTCCCTTAATAAAAGTGGAAGGAATCTCTAACATGTCTCAGGCATTCTTTCAATCCCATTTTTCCAATTATCATGGCCACCTTTCTTGACATATGAAAAATCGATAAATATATTACGCTCCAGAAACGCCAGAAACGCCAGAAACGGAGAAAATAAGATGGAAGACATTGAAGACATGGTAATAAGAGCATTCCGGGAAAGCGGCCGGGTCAAAGAAGTTTTCATAAATGAGAATGTTTCCAAACTCGTCAAAGTGGTCGATGTAATTACACAGGCCATGAGCGACAACAATAAGGTAATGTTGTTCGGAAACGGGGGCAGCGCCGCGGATTCTCAGCACCTTGCGGCTGAATTTGTAAACAGATTCCTGATCGAGAGACCACCCCTCCCGGCAATCGCACTCACCACGGATACCTCAATCATAACAAGCATCGCCAATGATTATGATTTCTCAGATATCTTTTCCAAGCAGATAAGAGCCATCGGAAACAAAGGGGATGTGGCTTGGGGCATAAGCACCAGTGGATCATCGCCCAACATATTGAAGGCTTTCGAAACCGCTGCCAGACTGGGAATGATAACCATCGCCTTTACCGGAAAAGATGGGGGCGAAATGGCAAAAGTAGCGGATCACTGCCTTAATGTTTCTTCCAGCAGCACGGCCCGCATTCAGGAAGCCCATATCACAGCGGGACATGTCATTTGTGACATGATAGACTATAAACTGTTCAGGAAACCGGATAATCCCTCCTGACAACGGAGATCGTCAAATAGTTGAGTTGCTGAGAGTAAGTAAAAAGCATGGCAAAACGGCTCGTTAGGACTTTGGTCGCGCAAAACGTCAGATTTTCAGATGAACGATATTACGCGCATAACAATAGACTCTTAGCCATCTCTTTACTTATTCACTTAACGCGGACTGTTGGTAAAAAAGGATAATCATATAATTATGAGTGACGATATAAAGAATGCAGAACATGACGAGAAAGACAGCGGTGTTGCCCATGTAAAGCCGGCCTCGAAAAAAGAACTTCTCGCAAAGCTGGAGGAAGCAGACAAAAAAGCTGCCGAGAATCATGATAAGTATCTCCGCGCCTGCGCAGAATTTGATAATTATAAAAAAAGGGTGGCAAGAAATCGCGAGGATTATATAAAATATGGAAATGAAACCCTCATAAAAGACCTGCTGCCGACAATAGACAACATGGAGAGGGCGCTGGGACAAGCATCCAACTCGGAAGATTTTGAGGCATTTGTGGACGGACTCGCCATGATTCGCGACAGCTTTCTCGCTACACTCGGCAGGCATGGCGTTGAGAAAATAGATATCATCGGAAAGGATTTTGACCCAACCTTTCATGAAGCAATGATGCAGGTGGAGGGCAAAAAGAAGGAAGACAACAAGATCGTAGAAGAATTTGAAAAGGGATACCTTTTGAACAACAGGTTGCTGAGACCGTCTAAGGTATCCATCTCAAAACATGTAGACAAATAAAAACAAATATCACAGGAGGTCTGATTAAAATGGGTAAAATTATAGGAATCGATTTAGGAACAACAAACTCGTGTGTCGCCGTAATGGAAGGAAGCGAGCCTAATGTCATAGCAAACCAGGAAGGGGGGAGGACTACTCCATCAGTGGTCGCTTTTACAGACAGTGGCGAACGCCTCGTTGGTCAGGTCGCCAAGAGACAGGCAGTCACCAATCCGGAAAATACCGTTTACGCGATGAAGAGGTTGATTGGCAGAAAGTTTTCGTCAGAGGAAGTCCAGTACGATATCACCATCAGCCCCTTCAAAATTACAAAGGCAGGAAACGGCGACGCCCAGATAAAGATAAGAGACAAGAGCTACAGCACTCCGGAGATATCTTCGATGATACTGGCAAAGATGAAACAAACCGCCGAAGATTACCTTGGAGAAAAGATTGACGACGCGGTAATTACAGTTCCAGCCTACTTCAATGATTCACAGAGACAGGCGACAAAGGATGCCGGGAAGGTCGCGGGATTGAACGTCCTTCGAATAATAAACGAGCCGACTGCAGCGGCGCTCTCTTACGGTCTCGACAAAAAAGGAGACGAGAAGATAGCGGTATTCGATCTGGGCGGGGGAACCTTTGATATCTCTATCCTGGAGCTGGGTGGCGGCGTTTTTGAAGTCAAATCAACCAACGGCAACACCCACCTCGGCGGGGAAGACTTCGATCAGAAGTTGATAGACTATATAGCGGATGAATTCAAAAAGGACCAGGGAATCGATCTGAGAAGCGACAAGATGGCCCTCCAGCGCATCAAGGAAGCGGCGGAAAAGGCAAAAATGGAACTCTCATCATCCATGGAGACAGACATAAATCTACCTTTTGTCACGGCCGACGCATCCGGCCCCAAACACCTCAACATGAAACTCACCAGGGCCAAGCTGGAAATGCTCGTTTCAGACCTGATAGAAAAACTCGCAGCTCCATGCAAGGCAGCATTGAAGGACTCCGGACTGAGCACTTCAGACATTAACGAGGTCATCCTTGTCGGAGGCATGACACGTATGCCGCTAGTGCAGCAGAAGGTCAAAGAGATATTCGGCAAAGAACCAAGCAAGGGTGTAAACCCGGATGAGGTGGTCGCAGTGGGAGCCGCCATCCAGGCCGGTGTGCTGGCCGGTGATGTGAAGGATGTTCTCCTTCTCGACGTAACCCCGTTGTCTCTCGGGATAGAGACATTGGGAGGTGTTATGACCAAGCTTATCGAAAAGAACACCACCATCCCGACGAAGAAGAGCCAGGTCTTCTCCACGGCCGCAGACAATCAGCCCGCGGTGAGTATCCACGTCCTCCAGGGAGAACGCTCCATGGCGCCGGACAACAGGACACTCGGAAGATTTGAACTTACAGGTATTCCACCTGCACCTCGGGGACTTCCACAAATCGACGTTTCCTTCGATATTGACGCGAATGGCATAGTGCATGTGTCCGCCAAGGATCTCGGCACCGGCAAAGAGCAGAGCATCAAGATTACCGCATCAAGTGGACTTTCCGAAGAAGAGATAGACAAGCTGGTAAAAGACGCGGAGGCTCACGAAGATGAGGACAAGAAGAAAAAGGAACTGATAGAACTCAGAAATCAGGCAGATTCGCTGATCTACGGTACCGAAAAGAACCTGAAAGATATGGGAGATCAGATAGACGCTGACCAGAAATCCAGGATAGAAGACTCCATCGCCAAACTCAAGACGGCCATGGAGGGTGATGACGCTGACGTCATAAAGGCCGCCCAGGAAGAAGCAACCCAGGCATCGCACAAACTGGCAGAAGCCATGTACGCGAAGGCAACCGCGAAAGAGACGGAAGCAGACGCAGCCGGCGCTTCGGAAGGTGCCCAGGCCGAATCAGCAAAAGCCGACGACGACGTTGTGGATGCGGACTTCGAAGAAGTCAAAAAGGAATAACTGTACAGGTTGCCAGACTGAAGATGAAAAAATAAACGCAAATTCATAATCAGAAACACCTGAAGACAAAAAAGGCCCGGGAAATAACCCCGGGCCTTTTTTATGAATTCCCCCTGAAAACCCTTGACTGATTTTCCCGATATGTGTAAGTGTTTTCTAAATTAATTCACTAACTGATAAGGAGAAGGAATAATGAAACTGGCAGTTTTGGGCGCGGGCTCCATGGGAACAATAGCGGGGGCACTGATGACAAAGAACGGGTATGACGTTACGCTGATCGATGCTAACACAGAGCATGTAGATGCCATGAACAAGCACGGGGCTACAATTACGGGAAAGATGGAACTGAATGTCCCCGTAAAGGCTGTTACACCGGATCAAATGGAAGGCACCTACGACATTGTCTTCTATCTCGTTAAGCAGACCAGTAATGAACCTGCCTTGAAGGCCCTTGTCCCCCATCTCCATGAGGATAGTGTCGTCTGCACGCTGCAGAACGGTGTTCCTGAAGAAAGTGTCGGAAAATATGTAGGAAGAGAAAAGGTAATGGGCTGCGCCGTCGGTTGGGGCGCCACCTGGCTCAAGCCAGGCGTTACCGAGCTTACATCCGAAACGGACAAGATGACCTTTGATGCGGGAGAACCTGACGGTTCCGTAAAGGAGCGAACCCGGAAGGTTGCAGAAATTCTGGAATGTATATGTCCTGTCGTGATCACGGAGAATCTCACGGGGGTCAGGTGGACTAAACTCCTTGTTAACGCGACCATGAGCGGAATGTCGGTATCCCTCGGGTGTACCTACGGGGACATTCTCGACAATGAAAAATCCCTCACCTGTGTGGCACATATCGCGAACGAAACGCTAAAAGTGGCCGAAAAATCGGGAATCACCATGGAGCCGATGCAGGGCGTCGATGTGAATATCCTCGCCTTCAGCAACAGGGAGGAATTGAAGGGCAAGCTCGAACTGTTTGAACTCGTCTTCAGACCACATGCCCTCCTGAAAGCCAGTATGCTTCAGGATATCGAGAAGGGATTGAAAACGGAGATCAACGCGATTAACGGTGTAGTATGTGAAAACGGCAGAAAGACTGAAGTACCCACACCTGTGAACGATAAAGTCGTCGAGCTGGTGCGGGGTATGGAAGATGGCAGATATTCGGCCGTCTTCGAGAACCTTGAAATGTTTGATCTACCACAAGTCCCTTGAGTTTATAGGAGGCAAGCCATGAAGATAGCTGCAATAGAGCTCTATCATGTATCGGTCCCTCTGAAACATACCTTCTGGCCGACATGGATTCCAGGCTATCCGCAAACCCACAACGGTTTTACCCTGATAAAAATTACAACAGACAACGGCATAGAAGGATATTCCGCGGGGACCGCTCTCGGTGTTGAGAGGCAGGGATTGGGCGACCTCATAGGGGGGTACCTGTTGGGGGCCGATCCCACCGATATTGAAGGGGTGCAGAACCTTCTGAAACAGGCGGGGGTCTTGGGATGGAGGAATTTCTGGATAGAACCTGCCTGCTGGGACATCATCGGAAAGAGTATGGGAAAACCGGTATACGAAATCCTGGGCGGAAATGCCAGGCCGATCCCCGTTTACTGCTCCACCGGTGAGATGCACGAACCGGAGCAACGGGTCGATGAACTCATGGCAATCAAAGAAAAAGGATTCAAACAGGCCAAGCTGCGTGTCAAAAACATCGAGCTGAAGGACGACATACGGCACGTCGAGGTCGTCCGGAAGGGCATGGGCGATGACTTCGGTCTGGGAGTCGACGCAAATCAGGGGTGGCTTGTCACCATAGTGGATAAGATCCCTGCCTGGGACCTGGAACGCGCCACAGAATTCGCAAAGGCATGTCACTCAAATAATATCGGCTGGCTGGAAGAGCCGCTGGATTCAAGAGATTATGACGGCAACGCGGCGCTGAAAGCGGTATCCGATGTAAAGATATCCGGAGCCGAACTCAATTATGGCTGGGATGAAATAAAGATCATGTTTGAGAAAGACTGTTTCGACATATACCAGCCCGACGCCACATTTGCCGGCGGCATCGCTCAGGTCATGAAGGTTATCGAGGCGTGCCACGCCAACAACAGGGGATTCTCTCCCCATACATGGACTAACGGTATCGGTTTTTATATCGGATGGAACATGGTGCTCGCCGACAAAGGAAACGATCTCTCACTGGAATATCCGCTCGAGGAACCCTCATGGGTGCCTGAATTCAGAGATGGGATAATTGAACCCATCATCCCCGACAAAAACGCCATGCTCCAGCCATTCACTAAGCCGGGACTCGGGTTCGAGATCGATAAAAAACTCCTGAGAAAATACGGAAAACGGTTCTTCAAGATTACAGAGACAAGGCTGAAATTGAAGTTCATAAGACAAAAGGGACTAAAGGCCGCTCTGGAACTGAAAAAGAGGAAAGAAAGTCAGTAATATCCATTTCAACTGCTGGATAGGAAGCGGGGCCGTTCCCCTCTTTCCTGACCAACGGGCACTATATTCTCTATTTCATAAAAAATAACATACGGGAGGTGTTGTTATGACAGAAGCATCACAGCTCGCGCTTCAGGGTCTGAGAGATCTTTCCACGATCAAGTGGTACGTAATACCCATGCTTGCCTTTGTCTTGTACATCTATACCTTTGAGATGAAGAAGGCGCTGGCATCGAGAAACTGGAATGCCGTTTTTGCCGGGTTGACGGTCTTCGGGATGGATTTCATAAACGAAACATGGAACGGATGGGTATTCCATCTGACACAGCATTCCGCCTTCTGGACGGCGCCGGGCGATACGGCGCTGAGGACCATGGTCGGATGGAATATCGAGATCATGTTCATGTTCGCCATCTCGGGTATCATCTTCTACAACACCCTTTTTGAGGACAGGCGTGTAAAGATAATGGGAATCCCGAACTGGTGGTTCTGGGCCATCGCGTATTCGGCATTCTGCGTCTTTGTAGAGGTGCTTCTGAACATAGGCGGCCATCTTGTGTGGGTATATCCCTGGTGGTGCAGGTCATTCGCCGGTATCTGGCTGATTTTCTTCTTCGGTTACTTTCACTTCTACGTGGCAGCAATAATCGTCATCAGCCTGAAAACTGTCAAAGCAAAAATTACGATGGTGAGTATCATATACGCAACAGCTATTATTGCGAACGTAATTTGCATGGGTTTTCTCGGATGGGTTTACTAAATCAGGCACAACTGCCCCTAATTAAATTACACTAACAGTATATATATTATGATGCGGCAACACTGTACATCGTAGAATATAACCATCCGTAATTACGAATACTATTACAATACCTGGCACATGAAATATTATATTGACTTAATAATAAATTATATGTATTAAACTAACAGTATGCTATTAGTATTGATGTAAGCTTTTTAAGTTGAGGGAAGATGGCAGGGAAACAGGATTTCAACAAAAAGATGAAACAGCTTGTGATCATTCAGGCCGCCAAGGAATTGTTCCTTGAATATGGATACGCTACCATCACCGTTGATCAGATTGCTGATCGCGCGGGAGTTACCAAGAAGACCCTGTACGGTCATTTTCCGTCCAAGCTTGCACTGTTTGTCCATGTCTTCGATGACTATCTCCAGCAGCTGCATGACGAAATGTCAAAGATCCTCACGCAACATCTTACGATGGATATATTGTTGCGAGAGCTTACCGCCACCTTGTTTGAATTTACCAGAAGGAATGAGAGGTTTATGCGCCTTTTCTGGTCCCTGAGTACTGATGAATTTGACGGCGTCATTCCCGATGAACTGGTCAATCGCATTAAGATGTGGAACAGGGCTATGATCGACGATGTCGTACGGGCGAATGAAGAGCCTCAGAACAAGGGGCTGTTGAGGGGCTGTGATCCTGAGCTTCTTTTTCATCTGATGTCTGCCATAAACAAGGGTATCTTTCTTCACACCAACAAATCCTATCGATTCAACATTGCTTCCCTTGACCCGGAAGAACTATACCGTTTGATGGTGGACATTATGGAGAGAGGCCTTTTTGGGGAATCGGAACAAAAGAGTTGTGCTTCTCCGCCAGGATAAACGTTACGAGTTTTACCAGGGAGGGGGTAATACAATGGATTTTGATGGAATCACGCTGGTGACCGGTGCCGCCGGTTTTATGGGGAGTCATCTTGTCGAATACCTGGCAGGTCGGGGAGTTCGCGTCAGGGCAACGGCCAGGCCGAGGAAGGACACGTCTTTTTTCGACAATCTGGGTGTAGAATATGTCGGAGCCGATCTGACAAAGCCGGAAACCCTGCCGCCCCTTTTTGAGGGGGGCGTGGACAGGGTGTTTCACCTCGGTGCCGTGTGCAACTTTTCCACGCCCTATGAACAGCTCTACCCCATAAATGTCAAGGGGGTTGAGCTCATCACGAAACATGCCCTTGAGGCACAGGTGAAACGCTATATTCATGTGGGTTCTACCAGCGTCTATGCGCCCTATAACGGGACGCCTTTTTCGGAGGATTATCTGCAGGATCCGACCAGTTCCTACGGAAAAAGCAAGCGGGACGGCGAAAAGGTAGTACGGGGCAGGATAGACGAAGGACTGCCAGCTATCATCACGCGGCCCTGTACCGTCTATGGGCCGCGATGTACCGACGGGGCAGGCAAAGCCTTTTCCCGTCCGACATCGATCACCGCCATTCCGGGAAGCGGGAAGCAACTCCTTGCCAATATACGGGCCGAAGATGTAGCGGCTTCCGTCGAATACCTTTCTCATCTGGATGAAGCCGTCGGTGAGGCCTATAATATTTCCGACAACAGTAATCCCACACTGGAGGAGGCCCTTCTGCTCGCCTCTGAGGCATTCGAAACGAAACCACCGACAATGCATCTTCCCCTAGGAATCGTAAAGATCGCCGCCCGTGTAGACGGATTTGTATCGAAGATGAAGGGAAAAGTTCCCGACCTGGAATATGACGCCGTCACGTATCTCTATGAGGATTACGTGGTGGATAACGCAAAGCTGAAAAACACGGGATACGCGCTCATATATCCCGATTTTAAGGAGTCGATGAAACAGATGGGGGAATGGTACGAGGATCAGGCACATCATTGAAAATAATCTTGACACAGACGCACCCTTTCGTGCTTGGAACGAAGGGGTGAAAGGAGGGTTGGTTCTATGAAGAAATCAGTAGTCATTACCGGTCTGGCCCAGGGAATGGGTCGCGAGGTGGCAAAAATTATCGCAGGTGAGGGATGGAATGTTGCGGGCTTTGACGTCGATGCAGAGGGGATTGCGTCTCTCGGAGAAGAGCTGAAATCGATAGGAGGCGAACACGTCCTTGAGGTTGTGGACATAACGGACCGGCCCCGGATTCTGGCCTTTCGTGATCGGGTTCTGGAAAAGTTCGGCAGTGTCAACACGGTGCTGTCCAACGTGGGGATCGGATTTTTCGGCCCCTTTGAGGAAGTGGATCTCGAAAAGGCCCTCAAGTGCCTCGAGATCAATGTCATCGGCGCTTCCGCCATATTTCAGGCATTTATCCCTTCGATGCGCGAGCAGGGGCACGGAAAACTTATCGCCATGTCTTCCCTCGTGGGACAGGTCCCCTTCCCCTTCGAGTCCATTTATTCGGCGAGCAAGTTTGCCATAGAGGGTCTTGTCCTGTCGCTGCGCTACGAAGTGGAACCCTTCGGGATCAGGGTCGCGCTTGTCGAACCCGCCCAGGTTTCCACGACATTTGCCGCGAAGATTCACGTCCTTCCACCGGAAGGGTCGCCTTACAGGGAGCGGGCCGGACGCTTTATCGCAAGGGACGATGATCTGATAAAAACCTCCCCGAATCCCCTGCAGGCATCACATAAGATCGCAAAATTGATACAGTCCGATAAAATGAAGCTTCATAATCAGGTGGACTTCATGAGCACCGTTTTCCTTTTGCTGAATAAATATCTTCCCGTGTCTGTGAGGGATGCGATTCTCTTGAATCACATGAATATAAAAGTGTGATATCGCACAATGTGCGATAAAAAGATGTCACAGGTTTAAAGAACAGGGAGAAATAGTTCTTAAAGGAGGTCCGTATGTCAACACTGGAAAGACCTGTCAACATTGTACCTGATTCGCGCGTGAAGCGGCTCAGGAACCGTATTATAGATGCACCCCAGGAGGTCTGCGTGGAGAGAGCCCGGTATCTCACGCGGTCGATGTCGAAAAACTGGGAACTCCATCCTCTGACAAGAATCAGCATGGCCCTGGAGGATATACTCGATAATATCACCGTTACCATCAGGGACGATGAGTTCATCGTTGGGTGCAGAACGAAAAAACTCAAAGGGGCACCCCTTTTCCCGGAGGGTAAATCGCGCTGGATCGAAGGGGATGTGGATGCCTTTGATACGCGAGTCTATCAGCGGGCCCTCATAACACAGGAGGAAAAGCGGGAACTGGTAGAGGAGATTCTTCCCTTCTGGGAGGGGAAAGCCATAGAGGATCGTCTCTATGAATCCCTGCCCGAGGATATCGAGGAGGACATGGATAAGTATATCTTTCTCATGGCCCTCGAAATGACCTATGGAATCGGTCATTTTACCATGGATCATCCGAGGCTTCTCGTATCAGGCCTGAAGGGGATCATCGAGGATGCCGAGAAACGTGCCGATGCACTTTCTCCGAAAGATCGTAAAGGAGAAAAAGGCCTATTCTATGACGCCGTGATCCGATCACTCAATGCCTCGATCCGTTTCGCTCACAGGTACGCTTCACAGGCCGAATCAATGGCGGAAAAAGAAGAAAATGCCGATCGGGCTGAAGAGCTGAGAAGGATTGCCCATATCTGCAGACGGGTACCAGAATATCCCGCCGAGACGTTCGAAGAGGCGATACAGAGCGTCTATTTCGTGCACCTTATCGCCCAGATCGAATCGGGGGGGAACTCCATTTCCCTGGGCCGCATAGATCAGATACTGTACCTCTATTATAAAACGGACCTGGAAGCGGGCAGCATAACCCCCGCTCGGGCACGGGAACTGATGGCCATGCTCTTCATCAAAATCAATGAGATATGGAATGTCCTTGAAGAGGCATTTATTCCCGGTGGTGAGGGTACGGAGGGAAAGACGACTCAGAATGTAACCGTGGGTGGTCTCGGCATAGATGGAGAAGATGCGACTAATGAACTGAGCTACATAGGGCTGAATGCCTATGGCGATGTCCGAACGGTACAACCCGATTTCGGATTACGCCTCAGTTCAAAGGCCCCCGATGATTTTTTCCTGAAGGCCGTAGAATATGCAAAAGACGGCGTACTCATGCATTTTTTTAACGACGATACTATCGTCAAGACACTGGTTAATGGGGGACATACCCTTGAAGACGCGAGAAATTATGGCGTTGTGGGATGTCTCGAGCCGAATGCCCAGGGAAAGACCTTCGGTTCTACCTTTGCCGTCCAGATAAGCGGCATAAAATGCGTGGAGTTTGCGCTCAGCAACGGCATCGACAATACCTTCGGATATCAGTCTGGTATTGAGACGGGTGAGGTGGAATCGCTCACGTCCTTTGATGATGTCTGGAATGCCTATTGCGCTCAGATGTCGCATTTTATAGGCCAGGTCGTCAAGGGGATGGATGTTCTCGATGGTGTCATTGCGAATCAGCTGCCTTCTCCGCTGGCCTCCGCCATGATCGAAGGCCCCCTAGAAAAAGGCATTGATCTCACAAAGGGAGGCGCCGTCTATAACTCCACCGGTGTCCAGTATATCGGATTCGGCAATGTGGTGGACAGCCTCTATGCCATAAAAAAAGCCGTCTTTGAGGATGGGACCGTTTCGCTGCCCGATCTCGCCGTGTGGCTTGCCGACGATTGGGACGATGCGGAAGACAAGCGAACCTATTTTCTGAATAAAATACCGAAGTACGGCAACGACATAGATGACGTCGATGCAATGGGCGCACAGGTGTTGAATCACTTCTGTGACGAGCTGAAAAAACATACGAATTACCGGGGAGGATACTTCTGGCCCGGCGTATTTTCCGTCGGATTTCACCTTGCCTTCGGTTCCTTTACGGCAGCCACACCCGATGGCAGATTCTCGGGAGATGTCCTCGGAAATGGCCTGACGCCAACGACGGGGAACGCACTGACCGGACCGACGGCGGTGATGAATTCGGTGACGAAACTGCCCCTCACGAGGCTCTATAATGGTGCAAATCTCAATATGAGATTTTCCGGTAAAAAGATCAGCTCCGAAAACCTCATGAATCTTATGAAGGCTTATTTCCATCGGGGTGGCATCCAGGTTCAATACAACATGATAGCCCCTGAGGTATTGAAGGAAGCCCAGGTGCATCCGGAGCAGTACAGGGATCTCGTGGTTAGGATAAGCGGATATTCAACCCTCTTTACGGGGCTCACCGAAACCGCGCAGGATGAGATCATCAGCCGTACCGAATATGACCTGTAGAAATAGTGTGAGATCCGTTCTCGCTCAGAGAGAAAAACAACGATCAACCAATGGAGGTGTCCCGTGAACAAGATTATGCCGATGGATGAAGCGATAAAACAGCATGTCAATAGCGGCGATTTCCTGTTCATCGGCGGCTATGTTTGCAGGACCCCTTTCGCGGCTATCCATGAGATTATACGGCAGGGGAAGAAAGACTTGACCATTACCCGGGGCAATGCCTCCGATGATTTCGACATGATGATCGGGGCGGGTGTCGTGAAGAGATTCATCGGGACCTTTCTTTCCCTTGGACTTTATGGACTTGGCCGTTGCTATCGGCGTTCAATCGAAAAGGAAATTCCCCACAAAATCGAGATTGAGGAATACACGAATCTCTCCCTGCCCATGATGCTCCTGGCCGGCTCCATGGGAATGCCCTTTGTCCCCGTAAAGGATATGGCCGGTTCGGATCTGCTGAATGTAAAATCCTTTATGGGGGAAAATAAGTATAAAATGATCGATTCCCCCTTTGACGGAAGCCCCACGCTTCTCGTGCCGGCCCTTAATCCCGATGTCGCGATAATCCATGTTCAGCAGGCCGACGAATCGGGGAATGCCCAGATCTGGGGAATCGGAGGTGATTGCAAGGTCGGCGCCAATGCAGCCAAAAAAGTAATCGTGAGCTGTGAGAGGATCGTATCGAGAGAGGTGATCGGGAAGGATCCGTCACGGACCATCGTTCCCGATTTCAAGGTGGCGGCGGTGGTTGAAGAACCCTTCGGCGCCCATCCGGGATACACCCCCGGATTTTATGATGTGGACTTTTTCTTTGGCTCTCAGTATCAGCAGGCCTCCAATACGGTCGAAGGATTTGAGGAATTTCTCAATGAGTGGGTCTTCGGGCTGCAGGACAGAAAAGCCTATATACAACACTATATCGAGCGCTTTGGATACGGGGTTTTCAAGAAACTCGAAGCGGGGTTCGATTACGGATATCCCGTGAGTTATGCCTATTAGCCATCGAAAGGGGAGAAATGAATATGCACGAACATCCCGATGATTATATCAAACCGGAGTTGATGGCATGCTGCGGTGCCAGGGAGATATCGGATGGAAATGTTGTCCTCGTCGGTACGGGATTTCCCACCATGTCCGCCAATATTGCGAAACATACGAACGCGCCGTATGCCACCCTTATGCAGGAATCGGGTGTGTACGATGCGAGACCAACGAGGCCGGCTCTTTCCGTCGGTGATCCCTGTCTCAATCCCGGCGCCGCCATGATAGGCGGTCTGGTGGATGTAATGGCAATGTTTCTCCAGGCGGGATGGGTCGATGTGGGATTTCTGTCGGGAAGCCAGGTTGATAAATTTGGGAACATTAACACCACGGTTATCGGTGATTATGATAACCCAACAAGCCGCCTCCCCGGAAGCGGTGGAGCCAATCCGATCGGTTCCCTTGCAAAGAAGATTCTCATCATCGCCCTCCATGACACACGGCGGCTTGCGGAACGAATCGATTTCATTACCACACCGGGATATATTGATGGTCCCGGCGCGAGAGAGAAAGCGGGCCTCCCCCCCGATACGGGGCCGGAGGTGATCATTACGAATAAGGCGGTAATGCGCTTCGACTCTGGAACAAAAGAGGCATACCTTGCAACCTATCATCCCGACAGCTCTGTGGATGAAATCGCAGCATTGACCCCCTGGGACCTCAAGGTGGCCGATGATGTCCATGAAACGGAGCCCCCGAGAGCAGAGGAACTGCGTGTCATACGCGAGATTCTTGATCCCTTTGGAATGATCAAAATCTATGAAGGTCGCGGGTATGTGTAACAACCCGCCGAATTGTGGTGTGAATACAATAGATACGGGTAGGTGAAATATGAATGATACGAAAACTTTGGCTGATTTCTGTGCGGGTATTTCTATCAGGGACCTTCCACCCGAGGTTGTTCATAAGACGAAACTGTGCATTCTGGATTGTATTGCCAATATCTATGGGTCCCGTAAATTGGGAGCCGTAAAAAAAGTGGCACAATACATTCGTTCACTGGGGGGCCCCCCTCAGGCATCGGCCCTGGGATGGGGATTCAAAACCACGGTGCACAATGCCGCGTTTATAAACGGTACGTCTGCCGAGGCTATCGAGGCCCAGGACGGTCTTCGTTTCGGAGGCAACCACCCCGGAGTTGCTGTGATACCGGCAGCCCTGGCAATTGCTGAGCATCGCGGCCTCGGAGGCAGAGAAGTGATAGAGGCCGTTGTGGCCGGGTATGAGGCGGCAAATCGGCCTGCCGCGGCAATGCACCCGAGACATACGCTTTCGGGATTTCTTCCGACGGGGACGTGCGGCACATTCGGTGCGGCAGCGGCGGTCTCCAGACTCTATGGTTTTGATAATGAAGGCATGTTGAATGCCCTGGGAAATGCCGGATATCTGGTACCCATTTCAATGGCGGAACAGCTTATGGGCGGATTCACGATAAAGATTGTCCAGGGGGGACAGGCGGCAAGTGCTGGAATGACCGCGGCCGATCTTGCATCCATAGGAATCACCGGGGCACCGTATGTCTTCGAGGGTTCAGCACTTAATGGCGGATTCACTCAGATCACCACGGATGCGGAACCGGCAATTGAAAAACTTACCGAAGGACTTGGTGAGCACTTTACGATTATGGATATATATTTCAAACCCTATACATCCTGTCGTCATACCCACGGTGCGATTCAGGCGACCCTTGAGATCGTCAAGGAACACAAATGTGCTCCCGAAGAGATAGAAAAGGTCGAGGTCCATACGTACGGAATTGCGGTCATCGCGGTAGGAAAGGGTGTCAAGGCAAAAGACACCTTCGTCTCGGCACAGTTTTCCATACCGTATTGTGTCGCCGCATCCATCATGGACGGGGAATTCGGACCCCGTCAAATGACAGAGGCCCGGATTGAAGACCCCACCATTGTCGCCCTCTCAAAAAAGGTTGCCGTCCTGATGGATGACGAGCTGAACAAAGTATATCCCGATATAACATCAAGCAGGGTGGAGATAGTTCTCAAAGACGGAAAATCGCTGGTCACACAGATTGATATCCCGAAGGGAGATCCCCGTGATCCGATGAATGAGAAGGAGATCGCCGATAAAGTGAGATATTTTGCCGGTGAAGAGGAAAGGGAACGGGTTGATACGGTAATCGACACAATACTCGATATGGATCGCCTGGATACGATCGAAAAGCTAATGAGATTAATCTGACAGATACGGGAAAAGGAACGGAAATGGATTTCAGTTTTACAAAAGAACAGGAGATGATGGTTGAGACCCTGCGGACAATGGGAAAGCGGGAGAACTTCAAAGAACTCGCTGCACAGGTAGACAAGACGGGGGAATTCCCCCACCACTTGCTGAAAAAGTATGCCGAACTTGGACTTCTGGGCATGACGTTGTCTCCCGAATACGGAGGCGGAGGGAGGCCGGCGATCGAAGCAATGATTACCATCGAAGAGTTGGCAAAGTTCAGCCCCATGATTGCGGCACCGGTATTCGAGTCAAATGTGGGACCGGTGCGGGCGATCGATATCTTCGGAACACAAGAGCAGAAGAAGTCTATCATCCCTGGAGTATGCAAGGGAGAGCGAAGCGTATCGGTGAGTATGACGGAACCTGAAGCCGGGTCCGACCTCACGTCGCTGTCAACAACCGCCATAGACCGTGGAGATACATATATCTTGAACGGCCGAAAGACATTTATTACCGGCGGTGGTTATGCGAGCCATTATCTGGTCTATTCGAGGTTTGACAATATCCCGGGCTATAAGGGTATCGGCGGACTGCTCGTGGAAAAGGACAGTGCCGGTTTTACCTTCGGCAGACAGGAAGAATTTATGGGGCTCAGAGGGATGCCTTCCTGCGATCTCATATTTGAAGATGTTGAGGTGCCAAAAAAGAATGTCGTGGTACAGCCCGGTGATTTCAGGAATCTGATGATGACCTTTGATATCGAGCGGTGCGGAAATGCCGCCATGTGTCTCGGGGTGGCAGGGGGCGCCATCGAGGAGGCGAAGGCATATGCCCAGCAGAGGGAGGCCTTCGGGAGGCCCATATGCGAATTTCAGGCCGTCCAGTTTCCCATTGTCAATATGGCCATGCAACTCGATGCGGCACGTCTCCTCGTCTACAGAGCCGCGACCGGAGCTGGCCAGGGATTGCCCTCCATGTATGAATCGTCAATGGCAAAGTGTTTCGCCAACGAGATGGTGATTGACGTGACGAACGCCGCAATGGAGGTTTTCGGTGGCTATGGATACAGTACGGAGTTCCCCGCAGAAAGGATGCTCCGCGATGGCCGGGCATGGAGGGTAGCGGGGGGTACCATCAACATGTTGAAGATCACCATTGCAAGCCTTCTTTTCGGGCGGAGATTTGATCAGCGAAAGGGTAAGTAAACATCACACAGGCTTTTAAATATGTTATATAAGGAGGAGGAAGACACATGGGAATCTATTACAGAGACGCCGATCACCTTTATGAGATTTACGGTTATTTCCTGGATCGTGTTCTTACCGACGAAAAGATCGGGCCCAAGATGTCAAAGGCGAATATCATCATCAAGTTCATCTATACCGATCCAGACTGTGAGATCACCATAGACCTGAAAAACCCCCCACAGAAGGAGGGTTACTACGGGAATTTCTACCTCGGGCCGTGTGATTTAAAGGAAGATGTCTGGTCCAAGCAGAAAGCTGATTTTTCCCACAGTTTCTGGCACGGGTTCGAAAATCCGATTGCAGCTGTCACAAGGAGAAAGGTACAACAGGGTGGGAAGATAACGGCCATGATGAAACTTCTCCCCGTGGTCAAACCCGCCTTCAGGGAATTCCCCAACTCTCTTGAGTTGATGGGATACGGTGATCTCATTATAAAAAAGAAGTAAAATGGATCCGGTAAAGAACCCGCAGGCAAACTTTTCTCTGCGTAAGAATAACTGGGTATATCATGCAACTTGACATGCACTATTATGGTGTATTTGCACTGGCGCTGGCAGCGGGGCTCAAACACCAGGCAGCGCACATAATTGCTACGGCTTCACAATTTGTCGATGACAATGGAAATAAAGGTCATGTGGTCTTCGGCGACGGCGGGCGAATTGATTTCGAAGCAACCGCCCACCATACGACCCACTTGAAGAATATCGACGAGGAGGATCAGCGCCAGATATGGGTGCCATTCCACTTCCTGCCCGGCAATGAAGGACAAACCTTCCTTGAATGTCTCGTGTGTCGGAAAAACAGCGCAATCGCGCGGGAAATGGTCGAACACAACCTCTCTCACATGAATAAGCCCTTTGCCCTGGAACTGGCAGGAATCACAGCCCATGTGTACGCGGACACCTTCTCGCATTATGGCTTTTCCGGTGTGAGCGACAATGAAAACAAGATAGACAATGACAGCTTTGATCTCGGAGCTGTAAAGCCTTCAATCAAAAAATACATTGGCGATAAGGCAATAGCATTCCTTGAAAATTATGAGGTTGAGTGCGGAGCTATGGACCATATCCTGTCATATGGCGCGGAAAAACTATCCGGTGCTCTTGGACACGGGGCGGCGCTCACCTACCCTGACAGACCGTACCTTGTCTGGAGTTTCGTGTACGACAAATCAAATCGGCGGTGTGAGACACGAAATAATCCCCGGACATTCCTTGAAGCATGTGAAGCACTCCACGAATTCTTCAGGAAAGTAGCGGAAGCACGACCGGAATTCTCCGAAAAAACATTCACGAAGTTTAAACAGATCGAGAAACCAATAACACAAATTTTAATAAGGCAGGCCAAAAAGATCGGCCGTATCCACGCATGGAAAACCGCCATTAAGGAGGAGATATTCTCTACACCCTACAGCAGTAGAATCCCGACATATATGGGCGATAAATGGCTTAAGGAAGCTGATGCCCTGAATAACACGACACGTTCAAAGAAAGCTCTGGATATGCCGTTGTACCGCTTTTACCAGGCCGCGGCCCTTCATCGCATATATGTATTGCGTACGCTGCTGCCTGCACATGGCCTGGTGGTCGCCTGAAAAGCAGGATTTGAAACACGCTGTTTTGTACCCGACACACGACCTACTCCGTTCTTAGCTCTGAATTTTCTTGACATTTCTGTCTCAGGGTGTATCTCCTCCAAGAAACCTTTCAACTGCAACCCGCCAGGAAGGGAGCCGTGAAGAGATTGAAAACATAACCCCGTTACTCGATAAAAGAGAGGGGGGATTGTTTGAACGGAAGCAACAAAGAACAATGTCAATATTGATCCTGAGAATCTGAAAAGGTGATTTAATGGTAACATTTAATCAAGCGGTAACCGGGATTATAGAACAGCGTTTTTCCTGTCGTAACTATGATCCAAGAGCAATCGAGCCAGAACTGAGAGATCAATTAGCGATGGTGCTGGCCGCGTCATCTACAGGCCCACTCGGCACAAAGATGCGATTTGAACTGGTATCCGCGAGGGAAGATGACCTGGCCGCGTTGAAAGGACTGGGAACATACGGTTTCATCAAGGGGGCCAGCGGCTTTATCATCGGCGCGGTTGACCAGAGCGAAAACAATATGGAGGATTATGGCTACCTGCTGGAACGTGCCATCCTTTTCGCCACGGATATCAGTCTCGGCACCTGCTGGCTGGGCGGCACTTTCAAAAAGAGCCGTTTTGCTCAAAAGATTTCGCTCAAAGAGACCGAGATACTCCCGGCAGCGATAGCTGTGGGATATGTCGCGGACAAACCCCGCTGGTTCGATTCCTTCATTCGCCGGAGAGCTGGATCAGACAGGCGCCTCCCCTGGACAGAACTCTTTTTTGACCAAACCTTCCGCACCGCTTTGTCGGCCGACACCTCCGGTCCTTTTGCGACCCCGCTCGAAATGATACGCCTGGGACCATCCGCGTCGAACAAACAACCCTGGCGTGTAATTAGAGACGGCACAAAGTGGCATTTCTATCTGCAGCGCACGAGCGGCTATGGCGATCGAAACGCAACTCTCTTTAAGCTGGCCGATATGCAGCGGATCGATATGGGTATTGCCATGTGTCACTTCGAACTCACCGCTCGGGAAACAGGGTTGTCCGGAGAATGGATACACTCTGAACAGAGTATAGAAAAACCTGACGAACTGACTGAATATATCATCACCTGGCAGCAAGATTTTAACAGGTAAAGCAGAGAACTATACTGTTGATTTAAGGAAAACGGGGACAGAGTTCATTTAATTAAGCAACGATAATAGCTGTTTGGGGAATGATAAAAGAGGATTTTCAGTGAGTTAGTCCGGCCCGACCTCCCCCACCATTTATATTCGCTCGCATACCCCGCCGCAAGCAGCGGAGTATACGAGCGCAGTTGAGTTGAATCTTATCTTTACTTCTTCTCGTAGGTTTTCAGCATTGCAAAAATCATTGGCGAAAGCGCGATCAGGCCGATGAGATTTGGAATGGCCATGAGCCCGTTAAATGCATCTGAAATATTCCAGACAAAGTTTAATGGAACATTCGCACCGACGAAGACCAGTACGACCCAGGCCCACTTATAGTATACAACCGCTTTGACACCTGCGATATACTCAAAGCACTTGGAACCGTAATAGTACCATCCCAATATCGTTGAGAAGGCAAAGAAAATCAGCCCGAAAGTGACAATGAATCCACCCACCCCTGGCAAGGCCTGGTTGTAGGCCGTGGAAGTCAACGCAGCGCCTGACAGGTTATTGGTAATTGCCATCAAACCGTTGTCGGCAAAGGACAGCAGACCGGAAACAATAATGACCAGCGCGGTCATAGTACATATGACAAGTGTATCGATGAAGGAACCCAGAGAGGCGATGATTCCCTGAACCACAGGATCTTTGATCTTAGATGCCGCGTGAGCGATAGGCGAGCTTCCCAGACCGGCCTCATTGGAAAAGATACCCCGGGCAACTCCGAATCTAATCACAGAGCCGAGGAGACCCCCGGCAACAGCATTCCCGCTAAAGGCATTGCTGAAAATGAGTCCAAAGGCCTCGGGAATAAAGGATGCTTTCGCAATCAGAATGATCAGGCTTCCGACGACATAGATGAGCGCCATGGTCGGAACGATCTTGGCGGCCACGCTGCCGATACTCTTTATCCCGCCGATGATAACCAGGGCTGTGGCTATGGTGAGGACAATGCCTGTAATCATCGGAGGTATGCCTATAGATGATTCGATCGCAGCCGCCACGGAATTGGATTGAACCATATTACCAATACCGAAAGATGCAAGAAATCCAAAAAGTGCAAATAGCCAACCCAGCCAGGCCCAGTTTCCACCGTACTTTTCCTGCATACCGTTTTTGATATAGTACATCGGGCCACCGGATTGTTCACCTTTTTCATTGGTGATACGGTATTTGACCGCAAGTGCTGCTTCACCGAACTTTACGGCGCCACCGGTAGTGCCCGTTACCCACATCCAGAATACAGCCCCGGGACCGCCCATGGCGATGGCCGTGGCTACTCCGGCGATGTTACCTGTTCCTATGGTGGCTGACATTGATGTCATCAGGGCTTGAAAGGGGGTGATGTCCCCTTCACCCTTATGATCTTTGGATAACAAAAGTTTAAAGGCATCAATAAGTTTACGGAACTGAACAACCCGTGTCCCAACAGTCAATAAAACACCTGTGCCGACCAGAAAAACAATCATAACAGGTCCCCAGGCAAACCCACCAATTTGCCCCACTATCTCATTAAACGCTTCCACACTGCCTCCTTTCTGTTCCTCTTAGAAAAAATAGGGGCAACAGCGCCCCTTTAATAAATTTATTTCTTTCCCTTCGTAACAATCACACCGTAATATTCCATTCCCCAGATATATGCATGCTCTATCATAGAGTTAAAATCTTCTGTTTCTTTTCAATATATCTACCGATGAATTCCTCGCCTCGGAGCGCAGCCGATTTCTTATCACAGGGATTTTCATACTTGAGAATTTTTCGCCGTCGCCCAGGTCAATATACTCAGCGGCTTCAGCAGTTTTTACATTTACTGCATACAGCTTCATTCCAAATCCGCAAAGCATCACGATCACACACAATTTCAAAGCAATTGATAGAAAATCTACTTTCATTCTTTACTCGTCCAAAGTGAAAAATATCCAAAATCTATTGAATGGACAAAACATTCATTTTTACAATCTGTCATCTTGTTATAACCAGCACCGCCAATGACCTGTGCACAAAAAAGCCCTGCCCCTTATATTTTGAGGAACAGAGCGTTAGATGATCAGAGCGTAATCCTCCAGTGGGAATAGCTGTCCAAATGTATATATGTTGAGTTCAAGACTAATTGAATTCGGCGGACAATAAACTGCATTATGGTATCTTGTCAAGGGATATTACAACAATATTACAATGAGACTTGCTATTGCCAATCAGTGGTTATCGAGAAAAAAGTAAGGTGTGGAATTGTATGTGAAAACAACTCGGTCGGCTAAGTCATCTCGAAAAGCCTCCAGATGGAATTTCTATTGATGCCTTCCTGAAGAATTCAATTTTATTGTATGTTTTTCTGGTATTTAGCAATGATTAAATAAAAGGGCGCTGCTATCCCGATTTATCCATACAGCACATTGAATTTTCATAATTCCGGCCATTAATCTGCCCTCATTTCAGATAACGCTTCAAATCCCTGTACAAATTTTCATGGGGGCCTATTGTCAAAAGGTCGATCTCCAAATCGTCATACTCGTAAGCCAGCAAAAACAGGTTAGGTCCCACCTTAAACTTGTAAACGTATACACCTGCGATATCGCTTCTCTTGAACTCACCCGCATCGGGGTTTTCCATAATAACTTTAATTCCTGTATCCAAGGCTTCGATTTCTCTTTTTGTCAGGCGTTTTTTTTGCCTTTCAAAAAGCGGTGATTGGAACACTTTCCGGTTCATTCCTTTTCACCGAAGATATATGGAGTCTTCTGCCCATCCTGAATCTGTGCCCTTCCGATCAGAATATCCTTTATAAATAATATCGGGAGATCTGGATTCTCATCTGCTATCTTTCCCAGTTTGGCCCAATATTCCACCTGCCCGGCTATTGATCGGCTTTCAACCTTTGCGTACACCGCCGCATTAGCGGCAAGCTCGTCCGATATTTTAACGGCTTTTGGCATTATTAAAACCTCCGATTTTTGAAACATTATATTTCATAATGAAATATAATGCAACCACATTGAAGGAGATAAAAAAATATTTCAAATCAGCGCGGAAGTGCCAGGGTCTTTGATGGGCCTCCCGGACTTCAAATCCGGTGTGGCGCGATAGAACCGTCCCAGGTGGTTTCGATTCCCATGCACTTCCGCCATTTTATTCGCAAAATTCGATTTTTAGCGAATATATTTCTTCAACCTTCCTTTAACCTTCTTTAACCTTCCGATTATAGAACCCCACACCGAATTTGAAGTTTGAAAGTTATTGCTTCCTTCCTGAAATTGATAAAATCAAGAGGGAAAAAGTCAGAAAAGTTACAAGCTGCCACTTAGCAATGTGTGCTTGAGGCTTAATGAATCTCCACGCCTTTACAGGCTTGGTATTTTTTGATTCAAGTTTCACTTGTCCAGCCTGTCTTTCATATATACGAAAGACTACTGAATATTGCCCTCACAGACGAGGAATTCCCGCTGGATTAGATTAATTGTAATCCCTTACAGTACTCACCTGAGTCAGGGCAAACCAAATTGCTCACCACTTTAAACTGTCCAGTTTTTACCAATGCCTCAACATTTGTCTGAGTTTTGTTGCAAGTTTTCCCTTGACATACAAAACGATCTTGTTTCATGCTCCGACCGTCAAAAAGCAATGCCTTATCAATTCCTTTATCTGGGAATTTCAATCTGCTTGGCTCGATTGTATTAAACTTAGGAACTTCGCCCGATATTCATTGAGCCCATTAATTGTTTGAGGTATGATTTTTTTTCGTTCGATTTCAAAAAGACTTGAGAAATCATGTGGGTTCTTGCCTGTTAGAGCGGCCTTGCCCACCAGTGCCGAACCGAATGCGGTAGCTTCTACAAGATTCGTTGAATAGGTCGTAACGTTCGGGAAAAGCGATGCTAACAAATTTGTGTAAATGTCATTTCGTGAAAATCCACCTTCGATAAAAAGGCTCATGCCATCGACCAGCCCTGCGGCCCTGATTGCGGCTTCCGCTTGCATTACAACGAGTAATACCAGCACATGATAGGCTCTTGGATAATCAGAAAAGAAAGCTGGGTGATCACCGCCAAATAACGCGTCCAATGGAATAATGCGGTCTCCTTCTATGATCCTGGGAGCTGAATCTGGGAACATTCCAAAAGGAATAAATGAAGGCAGTATAAAAAGCTGGCGTTCTACCAGTATTTCCTCAAGAAGGTTTTGGTCTAACGGATAATGTGGTGCTGAATCGGGTGTTGGTGAAATGATGCTCCTATAGAAGTCAAATTCCATTCCCCCGAGAAACATCGTTGTTTTTATCGGCGTCATAAAAGCAGAGAGGGTGAAGAACACAACCTTCCCAATATCTTGTGGCAAAAGATCTACAGTATCTGTCGGATGCATCGTGTTTGGTGCTGTGCCCGTGGAATGAACCACAAACGGTCCTTGATGCTTGATTAAATGGGGGAGGAGTGAAGAATTGGAATCGTGGATCCCGACAGAAATGAGGGTATCTTCTTTAATTCCAGTTTTTTGTGCGATGTCAGGTCTGATTGTTCCTAATACGTCCCATGGACTAGAAAGTGAGGCTGGCAACAAATCTTTAATTCCCAATTTTCCCGGTATCGATGACCAGCTGTTTGTCTCAAAATTCCAAAGGGCAGTGTGGGCGCCTATGCTCGTAAAATCTACAGCAATATTTCCAGTCAATAAAAACCCAAAATATTGAACGAGTGGGAGAATTGACGTAGTCTTATTGAGTTGATCAGGAAAACGTTCTCGAGTAAAATATAACCATTTTGCAAAGCATCCAAGGCCAGGTAGGTCAGGCGTTTTCAGGTCTCTTTGGAACGTCTCCGGATCACCAATTTCATCGGAAAACCGTGAATGAAATTCTGGACCAGGATCGTTAGAATAGGAGAGGACTGGCATTGATAATTTGCCTTCTGAATCAATACAAGTGAATGCTGATCCATGGGAGGTGGCTGAAATGACTCCAATATCGTGCTTATCAGCCATTGATGTAAGAGAGGCAATCAACCATTCTGAGATCTCTTCCATGGGCTCCACTTTGATTCCGTCCATATCATATTCTTCAAAGGACTGATAAACGGATTCGATGAGTTCCAGTTTGTAATCGTAGATAAGGAGCTTTTTATTTGTTTTTCCAACATCGAATACAGCTATTGATTTTTTAATAGGTTCGGGGATCTTGGATTTGATCAGCATAAGATAGCTCCTTTATTGATTAGCTCAGTTTTATCAATGATTTGACGTGTCTTATCATTGATAAGAGATTTGGTGTATCTGTATCATGAGGAATGGATTCTGTCGCACTAATTCTTCCTCCCATGATCCCAAACAACTGGGATAACATTGCCAGACCAGTGGCAGTGACCCTTTCATCCTCCGGAAACCAGCGGGCGGTTATAGTGGTAGTGGAATTTTCAATAAAAGGTTGTGCGATTAACAACATGATTGGATTATGGGGACATAACACCTAATTCAGTCTTTTGTTTTTTCTTAGGTCCGGGTTTTTGCCTCTGCAACAAGCGCCCTGTCAGCTTTTCAAGCTTATTCACAAATTCAAAATCGCCTGCGGGACGCCCTGTCCTTGTGGATCTCCTGACATTATCTATGCCGTCACTTTCCGCAATCCCTTCATCTAGATATTCGCGCCAATCATTTACCAGGCCATATAAATCCCTGCTTTTCACCAGAATATCTTCCTTGATATCACCGACGTGATATGACGCACTGGACCACTTATACTCCCATGCATGCTTGGCCATACCCGCAGCAACCGGATTATTCTCGACATAACGCACGGCAGCCAGCAAATGACGCTCGTCAAGTACACAGGAGCCAAATCGCCCCTGGAATAAATATCCCCGGACATTATCACGGAAATTTTTCATGCGGGTGTATCGTTTATGGGCTTCACCAAATCCCTTGGCAAACGAGGTTTCAGTGTGGGGTACCCCAATGAAATGGACATGGTTGGTCATAAGGCACCAGGCAAGAATGTCCATCTCAAATCTCCGGGCCTCTTCTTTTATAAACTGCAAATACTGATTCCGATCGTGGTCGCTGTGAAAGATGTCCATAGAGCGAACGCCACGCTGAGTGATATGATGCGGATAATCTACGGCAACAATTCTTGATATTCTAGGCATGTAAGGTATCTAAGACATTCCCGTGCAACGGTCAAGAAAATTATATGTTATGTCCCCTTAATTCCCCTTAATTCCTTATGTCCCCTTAATTCCTTAATTATTCATCATTACAGGAGGCCCCGTGGAGTGATTGAAGACAAGACCCCGTTTCTTGGAAAAAAAGCGGGCTTTTTTTGTTTTGGAAGTAAAACGAAAAACTGATAGGGTTATTCTGAATCCTCGGGTGAAATAAGTCAAATGCAGCCGTGACCCCTGCTCGACTGTTGTATCGCCTTTCCCATGCTTAAAAGGGATAGAGTATATTGAAAACAGGCACAATTGCCTTATACGAAACGGTTAGATGTTGTAATCAGAAAAATCAGGAATCAAAATGAAAATTACTCTGTATTCAATTGTAATCTTGGGCATAGTATTTGTAGCGGGTTGTACTGACACGATCGTTCCACTACCTGATAAGCCATATCACCATATTCAAGGCGGATTTCGTAATCCCCCTGATAGTATACAACCCGGTCCTTTTTCACTTAAACATCTGTGGTTTGGTGTGTCTCGTCCCTTTGCACTCCTCACTACCCCACATATTCCGGAAGACCATATCCTCAAAACCAATACGGCATTAAAACAATTTTTCTCAAATCCGGATAAAGACAGTATTACATGGATCGGGCACATGACAGCCATCCTTCGCCTGGACAACCAGATCATCGCCATAGATCCATGGTTTACCAACTGGGCCACAGGCATTCCTCCGTTTGGCCCGAAACGCGATATTCCCCCCGGCATTGCCCTGCATCAGTTACCCGCGGTACATACCGTTGTGATATCGCATAATCATTATGATCATTTGGATATCCCGACACTTGAGCAATTGCCCAATCCCGAAACAATTACCGTTGTTGTTCCGCTTGGCGTAAGCCGTTATTTTAACCATATACAATTCAAAGAGGTGATTGAGCTGGATTGGCATGAATCAACAACCATTAATAATATTTCCTACACGGCATTACCCGTCGTGCATTATTCACGACGGACCTTGTCTGACAAAAATGAGACCTTATGGGCTGGTTTTTCAATAAAAAGTCCGACGGGCAAAAAAATATTCTTTTGTGAAGGAGAATACGGGGGGATATATAAGCACATAGGAGAAAAATATGGCCCGTTCGATGTGGCACTGATCGCCTCCGGGGCTTATCTGCCCAGAGAGGTGATGAAAGGTGCACATTGTACCCCTGAAAAATGTGTGCAAATCGGCCTTGATATACGAGCAAAAAATCTTGTTCCTGTTCATTGGGGTACCGTAAGACTCGGTACAGAAGACTTTATGGAACCAGGCGCCCTATTCAGAGAAGAGGCCTTAAAAAAAGGAGTCTCTGATGAAAGGATTTGGATAATGAAGATCGGAGAAACCCGTTATTTTTGAAATCTAACACGTCGCTCAAGGAGAAAGCGGGGGGGGGGGGAAGCGTAAGCAAAGCAGGTGGCAAAAAGCAAGACCTGACCCCGAATCCGTTAATTACCAAATAAATTGATTATCAGCTAATAAGGGCATCATCTGACCTGAAAGAGGAATAATCTAAATAAACACAAAGGGGGTTTTTAAATGAAGAAAAGGGATTCCAACATTCAGTGGGTGATTGCCTTAGTCGTTATACCGATTATTCTCATCTTTGCCGCGGGCTGCGCAGACCATAATGATGACAAGGCAGCAGGAACAGGTATTCAGAGCGAAGAAAAAACCTGTGTTGGTGGCGGGGATGAGCCTCCCATAAACCCCTATCTTGCGGATTCACCATGGCCGATGTGTCACAGGAATCCCTACCAGCAGGCATCCTCTCCATACAAAGGCCCCTCGAAGGGGATGCCCCATGAAAACTTCACTTATCTCAAAGGAATGCCGGGCGTTATAACCACAGTCTTCAGCCCAAGGTATCCGGATGGAAGCCGGGTAATATGGGCGGGGAATCAACGGGTGGTATTCAAGGCCGGATTTAAAGACAAAAAGCTCATTGACCTTGCAAAAATCAAAAAACAGGGATTCCGATGGATGGATGTCATGAATCCGGATGTCGGCATCTCTGGAGCCTATACCATTCTCGACAAAGACAACATATTCTATGTGCCGCGATTCACCAGGCTCTACGCCTACGGGGATGTAAGAAAAGGCGATCCTGCCTCTGAAATCGAGATGAAACGATGTTTTGAGATCCCACGGGACAGACTGACCGATGAAGAAGAGATGATTATCGGTATCAATATGACTTGGGACGGCATGATTGCCATGGTTACCGACAAGGGGCTTGTCTGTGTTGTTTCCAGTGCCTTTGATCAGGCCTTTTATTTCAGATTCAGCAGAGACGAGGAGATATCGAATTCCATTGCTGTAGATGAAAACGGCGGCATCTATGTGGTCACCAGCAAAAAGATGTACCGCGTTCAATGGACCGGGAGCAGCCTCACCACCAGTGAAGACCAAGGGGGCTGGGTAGCGGATTACGAAACCGGCGGTGACATATCCGGTATCCGTCTCGGCCAGGGCTCAGGCGCGACCCCCACCCTAATGGGGACCGGGGACCAGGACAGGTTTGTTGTTATCACGGACGGACAGAAACTCATGCACCTGGTGCTCTTCTGGAGAGACGATATCCCCGGAGACTGGAAACAGATCCCCGAGACAAAGGACCGGCGCATCGCGGCCCAGATACCAGTCACCTTCGGGAATAAAGAAGCCACGCAATCAAGCTCGGAACAGTCTGTCTGCGCAAGGGGATACGGGGCACTGGTGGTCAACAATCAACTCAATATCGACACAGAAAGCAGATTCTGGGCCATCCTGAGATCGGGAGATCCGGATGTGGCCCCCTATGGGGCGGAAAAATTTGTCTGGAATCCAGAAAAAAGAGGTCTGGCATCCGTATGGGCCAACCGGGAAATCAGTTTTCCCAATGGAATACCGTCCATGAGCGTAGCTACGAATCTCGTTTATGATGTTGGACAGAGAGATGGTGTCTGGACCTTTGAGGCGTTGGACTGGGATACAGGAGAATCGGTTTTTCACTATGACATGGGCAAATTCTGGTACAACAGTACCTGGGCCGCAACGGTGATAGGCCCATATGGCACCCTTAACAACGGGGCAATCATGGGCATCATGTCTGTTTTCCCGAATAAATAGGGACATCCATGCAAGAAGTACAAGAGTCTCATGGCGGATGAAGGATCTCAGGCAATTCTGGATAAGACGGTAGCATTCTTCGAGACAACGATGAGCAGCGATCCTTCTGCACGGAGATCATGCTGATCAAGGCGGCAGGTGACGATGCCCAGTATCAGCGGGTCTGGGGAAAATATGTATTCCCCCTCAACGGTGAATACGCGATGAACGAATAAGTATTTATTGCCTGCCAAACAGGGAGAGGGCTTGTGCCCACCCCCTGTTATCCCTTACATGATATTCAAATGTCAGATGCCTGAGGAGATAAAAATGAATACGAACAGTTTAACAGGAACGTATACCCTGATATCCTGGGAAAACCGGCATGATTCAGGTGACGTTACCTACCCATTAGGTCCCGAAGCAAAAGGTGTTATCAGTTACTCTGATGATGGATTCGTTTTTGTTCATATTATGGCTAATAATCGTAAAAAACATTCGGCCGGTGCTTTATTCGGTGGCGAGCCCGCGGAGATTGTGAACAGTGCTACAACCCATGTTTCCTATTGCGGGACCTATACGGTAGAAGGGAACGAAGTCATTCATTATCTAACTATTGCCTCTTTCCCAAACTGGGTATCCTCTGAACAACGCCGTACGTACGAGTTTAAAGACGGCAACTTGTTATTGAGTTTTCAGCTCATGCAAGTTGGAGGTGAAAAAGTTGGAGCCTATTTAATATGGCAACCTGTGAGTAACCAACAGGGCATCTCATAAGGTGATCCAATTCGTTTCGGGGAAAAGAGGGATCGCTGTCTTTTTTTACTTCAAAGCTACCCGTCTTCATATTCCTGATAGATAACATGCCCGCAGCTCTTACAGTGCGACGCGTCCCTGTCATGGTACCGAAGGCCGCATTGCGTGCAGATAATATCCTGCTTCGATGCGATATGTATCCATTCCCGTACAAGACGGCTCACCTGCCAGGGTATGAGAATCATCCCCGAGATGATCATCACGACCGTTACCAAACGTCCCGCCTCCGAAAGCGGAATAATATCACCGAAACCGACCGTTGTGAGGGTCACGACCGTGAAATAAAAGGCATCGCCGAAATTCTTGACAGCGGGGTTGACCGAACTTTCAACGGCATAGAAAAGACCCGAAGAGATAAAAAATATCATAAAAATTGTCATCAGAAGCTGTACACCCTTCAAGACATGGACAGTAATGTTCCCGAAGAAGAAATCCGGGTCTGCGGTATACCGCAAGAACCTGAAGATCCTGAAGACACGGAAAGCCCGGATCAGACGGAGGAACCCCACATTGAGTACAATGCCGAAGAGAGGACACACAAGAAGCGCCACAGTAGGCAGGATCGCTATGAGATCTATCACACTGTAGATATCGACCAGTTGTTTGGGCCTGTCGTGCGATCCATAGAGCCTCGCCGCGTACTCGATGATGAAGAACGCCACAATGATAACTTCCGTATTCCACAGCAGGCCGTGTGCCGCCTCGGATACATCGTACGTCTCAACGACAAGAATGGCACATATGACAAAGTTGAGAATTATGATAACTACATCGATCAGCTTTCCCAGCGGCGTCTTTGAGTCGACAAGATAAAACTGGATTG
>CAZINZ010000002.1:0-107947 GCA_964540715.1 uncultured Syntrophaceae bacterium
CTCTCTTCCTTTATCTCTAACTTTTCGGTGTGTCCATCACTTTGGGGGAACTTCAGAACATACTGATATTAAAAAACAAAACCCCCAAAAGTAATCCCTCATTATGCATACCACAAATTGGAGAAGATTCAAAGGAGAGATAAAAAATTAAGTACTCAGTTCAATAATTAAGTGCAACACCTAGGAGGAGGATTTAAGATGAGGTATCCTGGGTGTTATGAAGAAGTATAAGCACTTAAGTCTAACGGAGAGAGAAGATCGGTATTTTAAATGCCCAAGGTGAATCAATGAGCTAATGGCGATCAGATTGATGGTAACCCTTGTGCCACTTATCTTCATCATACTCGGGATGATCGCGCTTACATTCTTTCCGATCAATGAAGCTATGCATCGCAGGATCGTCGAGGAACTTTCTTCACGTTCATAAGTTCCGCTTGGTTATCCCCGGCATGGAAATACTATATTATTATGCAAACCCGATTTCTTCTCTGATATTCTATTCGTTTATCAGGCAGAATATTTCTTGCATATTGACAATTGAATCTCGTTCAGTTATAATTCATGCTATATCAATTGATGAGAAGAACAGGAGGGTGTCCATGAAAGAACAGCAAGCCGATAACAGGATCACAAGGCTTCGCAGGCGTTATGTTAACGAAATTCCATTTATCTCTATCCAGCGTGCCCGATACTACACCGAAAAGTGGCGCGAAACTCAACACGGCAAAATTTCTTTGGCGGAGCGGGTAGCGCTCTGCATGAAGCATGTCTATGATAACATGGACTTTTGTATCGATCCTGACGATCGCATCGCCGGAGGTTGGACCGAGTACTTCCTGGGAATTCCGGTCGATATAGAACGCGGGCTTTTTAATGATGTATTTGCAATAGAGTTTGATACTCATTCCATGATTCTCCACCAGTTAAAGTCCAATCTCAGGTTTGTCCTCTATATGATTAAAAATCACGGCGTTTTCGAGCTCTACCGCAACCTCAAAAAAACCAAGGCACTCGGAACTGCCATGCCCAGCATTGGTACCCAGACTATGGATAAACGCAGGATCAATCCCTATCAGATCCTGCCGGAAGACAAGAAGATATTACAGAAAGAGCTTTTGCCATTCTGGAACGGCAAAACCATTGTTGATCTTATCAAGACAGAAATGGATAAAGCCGATCTTCACCGCGGAGACATGGCCAGTTTTAACGCTGCCCTGCCCTCCTCCACTTCGCGAAATGACATGGTTATATCCGTAGGCTCGGCCATCGGTCTCTGGCAGGGCCACTTAATCCTTGATCATGAAACCTTTCTGAAAAAAGGTCTTTCGGGCATGCGCCAGGAGGTTCAGAATATCCTAAAGCAAAACGGAAATCTATCAGATGATGAACGGTCCTTTGTCAAGTCAGTCGATATCGCGCTTGAGGGGGTATCGATATTTGCCCGCCGACTGGCTGAGAAACTGAAAAAAGAACTCGATAAAGCCCAGAACCCACAACGCTCCAAAACCCTCTCCGAAATGCTGGAGGTCTGTCGTCACGTCCCTCTCAATCCTCCACGCACGTTCCGCGAGGCCGTGCAGTCGTATTGGACAATCAAGACCGCCGTGGAGCTGGCGGTACCCTTCAACGTACATGCTCCGGGAAGGCTCGATCAGATCTTATACCCTTATTACAAAAAAGATCTTGCAGAAGGACGGATCACGCCTGAACAGGCTGGAGAGCTGTTTGAAGAGCTTTTTTTGAAAATCATGAGCCATAATATGCGGCCCTACTCCAATTTCACCGCCTACTTTACCCAGCGCTATGAAGGATCCGAACCGGTCACCATGGGAGGCCTGACACGCGAAGGCAAAGATGCCACCAATGAACTCACTTATCTTATGCTGGATGCTGCGGCAAGGTCCAAGGCGGCCCTTAACTTTGCAGTTCGTCTGCATAAGAACAGCCCCGATGATCTGCGCTTGAAAATCGCAGAACTGCACTCTCAGGGCAATTCAAGTATTTCCCTGATGAACGATGAGATTGCGATCCCTGCGCTCGAAAAACATGGTTTTTCACATGATGATGCCCTTGGTTATGCCGTTACCGGATGTGTAGACATGTGTGCGCCGGGTAAAACCGGCGGTGAAGCCTTCTGCGCCCTGCTTTTGTGTCGCGTGCTCGACATGACCCTCAGAAACGGCGACGCTGAAGCCCTGGTATGCACAATCAAAAACACCGGACTTAAAACCGGCGAACCTGATTCATTTTCATCTTTCGATGAATTTTTCGAAGCCTTTCTCAGCCAGGCCTCACTCCAGATCAAGAACATCGTTAACGCCTCCCGTGCCAGAGACAGTGTTTATGCCAGGCATCTGCCTGCCCCTTATATTTCAGCCTTCATGCAGGACTGCCTGGACAAGAAAAAAGATATAACCCAAGGTGGCGCAGTTTACGATCTGGAAGGCATACTGTTCATGAACAGTATCGCCAATTTAATTGACTCGCTCTTTGTGATCAAAAAGCTGATCTTCGAACAACAGCGATTTACGCTCAGAAAACTTGTTGATGCCATTGACAACAACTTTGTGGGCTTTGAAGATATCCACCGTATGATTCTGAACCTGGAGGGCAAGTGGGGCAACGGCAATCCCGAAACGGACGAACTTGCGCGTGACGTGACTACGCGTCTTTTCGAAGAAACCTATAAGTATCGCACCTATAAAGGCGGAGTGTTCGCCCCTTTTATCAACAGCATGACCGCCCATACCTATGACGGCCGCCTCTTCATTGCCACACCGGACGGACGCAAGGCGGCCGAACCGTTTGCGGCGAGCTGCAATCCGTATAATGTCGAAACCAGAGGACCCACCGGGGTTCTAAAATCGGTGGCAGCCCTTGATTTCTCCCATGTGCTGGGTTCTGCCGTCAACATTCGAATGCACCCCTCCGGCATCGGGCAAAGTGATGATACCAGAAAAAAATGGATATCGCTCGTAGATACCTATTTCAAGATGGGTGGAGAACAGATTCAGCCGACTGTAGTCTCAACAGAAGTTCTGCGTGCGGCCCAGCAGGAACCGGAAGAGTATCAGGATGTTATCGTAAAGGTTGGCGGCTATAGTGCCTACTTCGTGGATCTGGGTAATGAAATTCAGGAAGAGATCATTGCACGCACTGAGCACAGAATGGCCTAGGCCACAGATACCGCGTTGGTGAAATAAAATAAGGAGGCATGATGAGAGATTTGGCAAATGACCGGATAAAGCGGATACGTAGGGCGTATTTACGGGACTTGTCCGTCATATCGATTGAGCGGGCAAAGTTCTACACAGAGAAATGGAAAGAAACGGCAAATAGTGGTCTCTCTGTTGGCGAGCGGGTAGCGCTTTCCATGAAACGTGTCTATGAAAACATGGATATCTGCATACACCCGGACGACCGGATTGCCGGAACATGGACAGAGAACTATGTGGGCATTCCCCTTGATCTGGAGCGTGGGTTGTTCAATGATGTCATGGCAATCGAGCTCGATCGGTTTTCAATGCTCAAGCATCTGATAAAGTCCAATTTTAGGTTTCTTACCTATATGATTTCTCGCTATGGCCTCCTTGATTTCTATAAAAACCTGAGACAAACCCAGGCAGTGGGTCCTGCAATGCCCTCTATCGGGCTAAAACCGATTCATAAGCGGGATGTTAATGCCTATACGATTCGAAAAAAGGACAAAAAGATCCTTCAAAAAGAGCTGCTTTCCTATTGGAAAGGAAAGACGATTGTAGAACTTTTCAAAAATGCTTTAGCAGGGTCTGATATCTACACCGGCGATACCCGCAGTTTTATGGCCGCCCTTCCAGCTACTAATTCATACAATGAAACCGTAATTTCCGTAGGTGCTGCTGTCGGAAACTGGCAAGGCCACGTGGTGCCTGACCATGAGGCTGTCCTGAAAAAAGGCCTCCTTGCCATGCAGGAAGATGTCCGAAAAATGTTACAAGACAATGATCTCTCCAAGCAGGATCGCGCATTTTTTAATTCGATCAACCTTGCATTCGAGGGCATGATTACCTACGCAAAAAGACTTGTTCAAGTGCTGGAAAAACAGATTGAGAAGGGATCGGATCCACCCAGAATTGAAATCCTGCAGACAATGTTGAAGAACTGTAGGAAAGTGCCGTTTTACCCGGCAGAAACCTTTGCCGAGGCCGTGCAGTCTTACTGGACGGAAAAGGTGGCACTCGAGCTTGCCCTGCCCTTCAATGTACATACTCCCGGCAGGTTGGATCAGATATTCCACCCCTATTATAAGCAAGATATCGAAGCGGGAAGGATTACAAAAAAACAGGCATGCGAACTCCTGGAAGAACTGTTCTTAAAAGTCATGAGCCATAATATGCGACCGTATTCCAATTTTAATTCATATTTCTGTGCTCGTTACGAAGGGTCCGAACCGGTTACACTGGGCGGTTTGACTCCCCAGGGCAAGGATGCAACCAACGAACTCACGTATGTAATGCTCGATGCAGCCGACAGATCAAAAACATGCCTCAACTTTGTGGTTCGTTTGCATAAAAACTCTCCGGAAGAATTATATCTGAAAGTTGCAGACATGCAGTATAACGGCACCTGCAACGTATCGGTGATGAACGACGAGGTCTCGATCAAGGCCATGGAAAAACGCGGCTATTCGCATGAGGATGCGATCGGCTATGCCATGGCAAGCTGCGTAGACTGTTGCGTGCCCGGAAAGATGGGTAGCATGTCATTTTCTGCGGTTTTACTCTGCAGAATCCTCGATGTGACACTGAGAAACGGCGATGCAAAGACCCTGGTCGGTACAATACAAGAAACAGGACTCAAAACCGGAAATCCGGACAGTTTTACCACGTTCGATCAACTCGTGGATGCCTTTGTTGCACAGGTCGCATTACAGGTCAGCAAAATTGCCGAGGCTTCACGGATAAGAGACAGAATCTACGCCGAATATCTGCCGAGCCCGCACATCTCAGCCCTCGTCCAGGGCCCTCTTCAGAAGAAAAAGGATGTTACTCAAGGCGGCGGGATCTACGATCTGGAGGGTATTCTCTACATGGGCAGTATTGCAAATGTCGTGGACTCGCTCTTTGTCATAAAGAAACTCATCTTTGAACACAAAAAATTTACCTTCAGGGATTTGCTTGAAGCTATCGATCACAATTTTGTCGGGTATGAAGATATGCACAAAATGATACTTGATGTGGATGGGAAATGGGGCAACGGTAGTGAAGAGTCTGATGCGCTTGCGGGTATGGTAACCAAACGGATCTTTGAAGAGACCTTCAAATATAAAACCTACAAGGGAGGTTTTATTGCCCCGTTCGTCAACTCCATGACTTCGCATACCTATGACGGACGCATGGGTATTGCAACACCAGACGGCAGAAAAGCAGCAAAACCCTTTGCTGCAAGCTGTAATCCGTACAACGTGGACAAGCGCGGGCCTACTGGAGTGCTCCGATCGATCTCAGCCGTTGATTTCTTGGATACACAAGGGTGTGCGGTTAATATCAAGATGCACCCCTCAGCCATTGGCGAGGATTTGGAAACCCGCAAGAAATGGGTTTCGCTTATCAAGACCTACTTTGACATGGGTGGTGGCCAGTTACAGCCCACGGTGGTCGCAACCGAAGAGTTACGTGCCGCCCAAAAAGATCCTGAGAACTACCAGAGTGTGACTGTAAAAGTCGGCGGCTACAGTGCATATTTTGTTGACCTAGGCCATGAGATTCAGGAAGAGGTGATCTCGCGGTCTGAGCATAAGGTGATGTGAGAAAACATGAACGGAATTATCTTTGATATACAGCACTATTCAGTTTATGACGGACCCGGAATCAGGACCTGCGTGTTTTTGAAAGGCTGTCCTCTGCGGTGTGCATGGTGCCACAATCCGGAGTCGCATAAGCTCAAGCCGGAAATCGCTTATTTTAAAGATCGTTGTGTAGGCTGTGGCAGGTGCGTCGATGCATGCCCCAATGAAGCGATTAAACTCACGAAAGACGGGGTGGTAAGAGACTATGAGCGTTGCACGGTCTGTGCAAAATGTGTGGAGGCATGCGAGACAGGCGCAATGGAAAAGATCGGGAAAGAGGTAAGTGCAGAGGAGATTGTAGAGGGCGTTGCCAGGGACAAACCCTTCTATGACAACTCAGGTGGAGGTGCGACCATCTCTGGCGGAGAGCCCACCATGCAAAAGGAATTTTTGATCGAAATTCTTCGATTGCTGAAAGCGCAGGAGATACACACTGCGGTTGAGACATGCGGGTATTTTGATGCAGCACTTATTGATGGGATGATAGACCTCGTCGATCTTTTTCTCTTTGATATCAAACACATTGATTCTAATACTCATAAAAGATGGACCGGTGTGGGAAACGAGAGGATTCTTGCTAATTTCGAACAGATCCACAATCAGGTGGGAAGTAAACGTATTATCCCGCGTATCCCGCTTATCCCCGGCGTGAATACCGATCTCAACGTTATTGGCGGGATGCTGAACTTTCTGCAAAAAAACGGTTATACCGGCGAAGTGCATCTTATGCCGTACAACCGTATGGCAAAGACAAAGTATGAAAAGGTGGGTATGGGACTCCTCTACGAGGACAGGGGCGAGTTGGCCGAAAAGACGATCGATGCCATTATGAAAGAGATTGAAGATAATTCATTTCAAGTGGTGTGCAATAGATAACAAAGAAGGGGCTAAGATATGCAGAAATTCACCTTTACAAAGACTCCGAAATTGGCGTTTGAGGCGGGCGGCATAAAAAAGATTCACAATATTGTATCGCAATTTGGAAAGACAGCGCTCATCATTACCGGTGGGTTTTCTTTGGATGCAACCGGCAGATGGGACGAAATTGCAAGGATACTCGACCATGCCTCTATCGCCTTTTATCATACATCGCTGCAGGGTGAACCCACCCCGGATTTTGTAGATGCGACCACGGACAGATTTAGAGAAAAAAACATCGATGTGGTGCTCTCCATTGGAGGCGGAAGCGTGCTGGATGCCGGGAAAGCGGTCTCAGCGATGCTCACACAGGATGTATCGGTAACCGAGTTTATAGAAGGCATTGGTACCGGTATCCATGACGGAAGGAAACTTCCTTTTATTGCCGCCCCTACCACTTCGGGGACAGGGAGTGAGGCTACTAAGAATGCAGTGCTCAGAAGGGTTGGTGTAGATGGCTTCAAGAAATCCATCCGCCATGACAATTTTGTGCCGGATATCGCACTCATTGATCCTGAGCTCATGGTTTCATGTCCGGCACATGTTACGGCTGCATGCGGGATGGATGCCTTCAGCCACCTCTTGGAATCCTATCTTAGCCCTCGTGCAAATCCCATGAGCGACGCTTTGGCCTATAGTGGCTTAAGTGTGCTCAAGGATAACCTCGTTTCTGCCTGCACTACAGGCACAAGCGATGTTGATGTTAGAGCTGGGATGGCCTATGCCGCCTACCTCGCAGGTATTACGTTAGCCAATGCAGGGCTTGGCGTTATCCATGGTTTTGCCTCAGTAATCGGCGGATTCTTTGATATTCCGCATGGCGTGGTCTGCGGGACCTTGCTTTGTTCCTCCACGAGAAAAAATATTGCGGCACTCAAAGAGCGAGATCCCGAGGGGACCGGGCTGGATAAATATGCCAGACTTGGGGCTCTCTTTTCCGGAAAACCGTATCAGAAGTCAGAAAAAGCTGTTCTGGCCGATGCATTTACGGAGATCACCTATGAGTGGACCGATCTTTTGGAAATCAGGCGTTTTGGCGACTATGGGGTAGTAGATTCTAATGTTGACATGATTGTTGAAAAGACCAAGAACAGAGATAACCCCATTGAACTTACCCAACTGGAGATAAGAGAAATATTTATAGAGAGGATGTAATATGAATATTCTTGCAATTGACCTCGGCACCCAGAGTGTACGGGCAGCTGTGGTATCAATACAGGGGGAGATAAAAGGGATAGAACAGATCAAACAGGATGTAGATGGGCCGTATCCGGGATGGGCACAGCAGAATCCGAACTTGTGGTGGGAGATGGCGGCATCTATGATTCGCAATGTTTTGAAAAATACAAATACCCCTCCGGATTCCATTGCCGCTATCTGTTCCTGCGGCCAGATGATCGGACCGACGGGCATAGACGATAACGGCACTGTGACCACTGGATGGACCCAGCTCTGGTGTGACAAACGCTGTGAGGATCAGTGTGAGTTCATCCGCGATCGATTTGGTGAAGCCAGGCTTTCTCAAATAACAGCGAATCCACCTACAGTCGGCGCGGGTGCATTAAAGGTACGCTGGCTCAAAGAACACCAGAAGGAAATTTATGACAAAACCAGGTTTTTCCTGCCTCCTAAGGATTTCATCAATTACAAACTCACCGGGGTTGCGGCAACCGATTTCAGCGAAGCATCAGCCACTTTTCTATGGGATGCATCCAGAGATACCTATTCTGAAGAGATGGCAGATATATTAGGTCTCGATCTTTCCAAATTTCCTCCGGTAGCCAAATCGTATGAAGTCATCGGTACGATTACAGAGGCTGCTGCACGTGAAACCGCCCTTGCTCCCGGAATACCGGTGATGGCAGGTGGTGGCGATTTTCTGGTCTCGCTACTATGTCTTGGAATGACAGGCGATGGTGATACGGTTGAGATGTCCGGCACATCAACCCTGTTCGTGGTACACCGGGACAAACCCATCATTAACCCTTTTGTCCAGAATCTCAGGCACGTGCTAGGTGGTTGGGTTCCATTTTTCATGCTGGACTGCGGGGGACTGAGCATGAAGTGGTGTCATGATCTGATTACCTCGGCCCGCGGTAACGAAGCACCTTATGAAGAACTGATTGCCATGGCCGAGCAAATTCCGCCCGGTTCAGAGGGGCTGAGCTTCTATCCTTACCTGCTGGGTGAACGCAGGAGGGAAAATGTGAAAGCCAAAGGCTGTTTCTTTGGCATAACACTGAACCACTCGGCAGCCCATTTTATCAGGGCAGTGATGGAGGGAGTCGCCCTGGCAATAGGTATGAACGCAGAAGTGTTCAGAGAGATCGGAGTCGAAATTGAATCTGTCTGTTGTGTGGGCGGAGCCACACGCAACCGGCTCTGGAACCAGATCAAGGCTGATGTACTTAAGACCCCGATTGAAATCAGTAATGAACCCGAAACCACGCTCATCGGTGCCGGACTGCTGGGTGCCTATGGAATGGGTTTGATCGATGACATCTCTGCGGTAGCAAAAAAGCGCCAAATGACAATGAAGCGTATCCTGCCGGATCTTGAAAACGGAAGAATTTACCAAGATATGCTCTCCGAGTTCAAACGTGTATACAAACATATGCTGGGATTCTGGCAGGAATAATTATACATATGGAGGATGAATATGAAACAAAGTGCATATAATATCGCCCGCATGATTGACTTCAGTATTGTCAGGCCAGAAGTGGATATCACCGAGCTACGGGAGTTTGCCCTGAATCTCAAAAAGCACCGCTTTATCTGTGCCTATGTTTTACCCTACTTTGTCTCAGAGCTGTCCGCCTTGCTCGAAGGGGAAGAGGATATCATGATCGGGACCGGTATCGGCTTCCCTTTCGGCAACCACAAAACTGCAATCAAGGTGCATGAGGCTAAGCTCGCACTGGAGGATGGCTGCAAAGAGCTGGACATGGTAATCAATATCTCTGCCCTGCTCTCAGGGCGCTATCAGTATGTGGAGGATGATATCCGGGCCGTAGTGGATGTTGCAGGTGGAAAGACCACAAAGGTGATTCTGGAAGTGCACTACCTCTCAGAGTTTGACATCAAAAAAGGCTGTGAGTGCTGCATCAAAGCCGGAGCACATTTTGTAAAGACCGCCACCGGCCATGCTGAAAGTGGGGCAACCGTTGAAAACGTCGCTCTGATCAAATCGTTTGTCGGTGATACTATCCAGGTCAAGGCTTCCGGAGGCGTTCGTGACCTGAAAACGCTCCTCGAAATGTACAAGCTCGGAGCGACAAGGTTCGGCATTAGTGCGAGTTCGGCGTTAAACATAATAGAGGAGTGCGATTCTCTGCCTGACGGAGCGGTTAATCTATAGTGTCCGGTCAATTACTTGCCGAAGCTTTGCATTCAGGTAGGGGAGAACCAGATTAATCAATCAGAGGAATCCCTGGAGAGGCCAGGTTCGGATGGATGCTGATGCTACGCCATCTGGCACTTAAATATAAACGGGAGATTCAAGATGGTTGAACTGTTGCACCCGTTACTGTCAAATTTAAATCCTGTGACCGGTCTGATGGACCCGTACGACACGCACCGCCAGGTAGGTCCGCCTTGGCGATATGCCCAATCACTACCTTAGTGGTCATCTGCACGGTTCTTCAGCCTTGAACCAGGACACCGTACTATATGAGGTATTTGAACGCAGTGTCCCTGAAAAGGCCGGAGACATGATTTGATCTTCCCCCGAAAAAGTGAACACCCAGTTGAGCTTCCATAAACAGCCTACCAAAGTCAACAGGAGAAACATATCCCAGATATGAATGTCTCCTGATCCTATTGTAGAATACCTCAATGTATTCGAAGATACTCTGACGAGCCTGTGATCGGGTCCTGTATTTTTCAAAGTATACGAGCTCTGTCTTTAATGTATGGAAGAAGCTTTCAGTAACAGCATTATCATAACAATTCCCTTTACCACTCATGCTCTATACAAAATTATGCTTTTCCAGAAGCTTTCTGAATTCATGACTTGCGTACTGGCTTCCCCGGTCTGAATGAAATATCAATCCCACCTGCGGTCTCTTTCGCTGTATGGCCATTGAAAGGGCTTCTGTCACTATATCCTTCGTTATTCTTTTTCTCATGAAGGCAGTTCCGGGGACACCTTACTTAATTACTGACAAAAGCCAGCGCATTTGATTTATTTTTAGTATGGCACGAATGGCAAGAGCAGTAGTTCCTGGAATCCCGCATCATGTAACACAGCGAGGAAACAGGCGGCAGCAGACATTTTTCAACAATGAAGATTACCAATCCTATCTGGAGTTAATGTCGGAATGGTGTATGAAGTTTCGAGTGGAGACTTGGGCTTATTGTCTTATGCCAAACCACATTCACCTGATTGTTGTACCTGAAACAAAGGATGGTCTAAATCAGGTAATTGGTGAAGCGCACGGACGATACACAAGGCGTATCAATTTTCGAGAAGGATGGCGGGGGCATTTATGGCAGGGAAGGTTTTCATCTTTTATCATGGATGAGATACACCTCTTAGCATGTACGAGATATGTGGAATTGAATCCGGTCCGGGCAGGCTTGGTAAAGAACCCCGAAGAGTGGCACTGGAGTAGTGCAGGACCACACATGAAAGTTCAAGATGATATCCTTGTAAGAACAAAGTTATTGCTGGAAATGGTAAATAAACCATGGGATGATTTTTTGGACATTGATGCTCAGGAGCCGGAAATAGAGTTATTTAGAAAACACGAACGGACCGGGCGACCTTTAGGCGTTGATTCTTTTATTGGAACAATGGAACTACTTTTGGGCCGAAAGCTCAAACCTCAAAAACCTGGACCTAAAAAGAAAAATAAGTAAGGTGTCCCTGGAATTTGCCCGACATATTAAGTGCTTCTGACAGTTAAAAATAATACTTGCAAAATAAAAAATATGTGCTACCGATAGAAGAGCAGGCAGGTACAAAGGATATACCGCAAAAACTCATTTTCCTATATTTCTTGTTTTCTACAGTTCCTCTGACAGCAGCCTATTTTTCCATCTCCTCCTGCTTACCCGTGGTCTGACCAAGAACGCTCAGTTTTAGAGGTAAGATTGCAATAGATGCTGGATTTAAACTGGAATATTTTGATGAAATCGGATTTTAAGAGACTTGATGCAGACGAATAAGGCCTGTCTGTGATGCCGTTGATGTATTCGGCATTACAGACCGGTTTTTTTGTGTAGCCAGACGGAATTCCATTGGATAGCAAATAATTAAGTGTTGTGTCCCCAGAATTCCCCGCGCATTGAAAATTTCCCCATGCCCGTCGGGAAAAAGGTGATCATGCGGGCAATTCCGCAATGGCGGGAGATGGGCACGGAAGCTTTCATCGCGGTGGAGGAAGAGCGGTATCGCTGCCCACAGTGTGTCCAGGCGCTCTTTCGCGGCGCCAAACGTTGCCGAAACTGCGGCAAAAACGTCGACCGGGATTGAACGCCGTTTCGAGTAAGGAGGAACAAATGACATCTTCAAGCAGACCCATTCTGCCGACGCCGGACGCATTGGTGACCGGCGGACAATTCAATGTCGGTACGTACAAGGAACCGTTACGCACGGTCAATCCGCTGGACGCCGCCATCGGCTCGCGACCGCGTTGGTGGAAAAACCTGCGCCTGAAGGAGTGGCAGCACTTCGCGCTGGTCAACGATGATTATTACCTCAGCCTGGCGCTATTCAACGCCAAAACCATCGGCTTGGCACAGGTGTGCGTGTACGAGCGGCGCTACGGCAGCATCAAGTTTTACGAGCGTAAAACGCTCCCGTGGAAAATCGAACTGCCCACGGCGTTGTGGAACGATCGCGCCGCGTATCGGGGCAAGGGTTTTTCGATCGAGATCGAAAACGGCCTCGAGCGCGGTCGTCACGATATCTCGTTCGAACTGGCCGCCCAGCGCGATCTGCCGGCGCTGAGCGGGCGTTTCACGTTGCTGGAGGACCTGACGTCCTCCGAGCCGCTCGTGGTTTGCTTGCCGCTTAAACCCAAACGCGCGATGTATACGCATAAGTACGTCTGCCCTGTCAAGGGTGAAATGACGCTGGGCGACGAAACCGTGAGCTTTGCGCCGGCAGCGAGCTACGGCCTGATCGACATCCACAAAGGATACTATCCCTTCGTAATGAAATGGCACTGGGCCACCGGCGGCGGCTACAATGAAACCGGCCGTCTGTGCGGTTTCAACCTCACCGATAACCAGGTCAAGGACCAGGAAGCCTACAACGAAAATTGTCTCTGGATCGACGGCCGGTTGTTCCCGCTGCCCCCGGTGAAATTTAAATTCGTCCACAAGGACGTGATCAAACCCTGGCGCATCACCGACGCGGACGGGCTGGTGGATCTGACCTTCACGCCCGAAGTCGTGCGCACGATCGACATCAAAGCGCTGATCCTGCACAGTCGTTATCGCGGACCCTTCGGTTCCTTCTCCGGCCGATTGCAAACGGCGGACGGCGAGGAACTGAATCTCGACCGTTATTTCGGAATGTGCGAAGACTTCTACCTGCGCACTTGATCTCAAGGGGGACAGGTGGTCAAGTCTACGCTTGACCCTTGTTGCTGATTGCTAATTAAAACCTTCTATTGTGGTTGTAGGTTTTTAAAACAACAGTACAGGAAGTTATACGTAGCATATTCAGTATTCTTAAGATAATCCATGAAAACTTAAAAATACTTTTTTTGAAAGGTTAAAAGTGTACGTTCAAATCCATCAATTCTCGAACCTGATCTTTCCCGTGTCTTTAAGATTGTAGCCGGGGAGATTTTTGGACAAACTATTTATCCTGACCGGATCTATGTAATCCATGAATCCTTTTATAACGCTCGTGGAACACAGTTCACCGGGAATAACAAGGTCAAACATCTCCTCCTTGAGCGGCAGGAAATCCAGACCCAGGGGATATGTAACATATTCTATGCCGAGGCCTACGTCCGCCTCACCGAAAAAGACCTTGAGGGCCACATCCATATGACTGTCGGCTTCTTCATTGAAACCGGTAACATCCCTTTCGTTTAAGCCCTTCTCTCTCATAAGATATTCCAGGAGGACGCGTGTTCCGGACCCCTCGTTTCTGTTTATGAATCTCGCCCCTTTTTCTATAACATCTTCCAGTCCCCGCAGTCCCACGGGATTGCCCCTCTTCACAATCAGTCCCTGTTTCCTGCGCCACAGGTTAACCACTACATATCGCTGTCCTGAGAGAACTCTGTCGAGAAAGGGAAGATTATATTCCCCCGTCTCCATGTCCAGAAGATGCGTACAGCATACCTGTCCTTTTTTCAGAGAGAGGGCGTGCACACCCCGTGAACTGCCCATTGATGAATAGAAAGCCACTGATCCGGGGAAGTTCTCATGGGAATAGAGAAGCACGAGTTTTTCCATAAGGACATCATTGCTTCCCACTATAAGGATATCCCTTTCCCTCTGCACATTCTCATCTATCCATCTCGTGACATGCCTCTCCGGAAAGAGCCACTTGCCGGCAATCCGCACATGGGGAATATTCCCCTCCTTTACAAGCTGATATACCTTCTTCTCATTCAACCTTAGAAGCCCGGCCAGCTCTTTTGTCGTAAGTAATTTATCCATAGCCCGAAAAATACCACGCAAGATAAGGAAAATCAATATGAATGAAATAATAACTATTAATATCTTAAACTGACTATTAATATTTAATATTGACGTGAAATAACAAATATGGTAGGTCTGCCACGTAAAATACGGTTACCGGTTTACGGTTACCGGGAACAAATCCGAATCGAAAAAAGGGGATTTATGATGAAAAGAAAAAGCGTTTTAAGTTCTGTTGTTATGTTGTTGTTATGCGCAGTTGTTATGCTCCTCCCGGTATCCGCGATTGCCGAGCCTTCCGGCAAGCTGATCATGTTCCACGCGGGCAGTCTTTCTGTACCTCTCGCGGCCATGGAAAAGGTATTCGAAGCCAAATATCCCGGTGTCGATCTCCAGCGTGAGGCCTCCGGAAGCCAGAAGTGTGCGCGAAAGATAACGGATGTAGGCAAACCCTGCGACATCATGGCGTCGGCGGATTATAAGGTGATAGACAAACTGCTCATACCCGGTTTTGCTGGCTGGAATATACGCTTCGCCACCAATCAGCTCGTTCTCTGTTACACGGACAAGAGCACCAATGCCGATACGATAAACGCGGACAACTGGTATAAAATCCTCCAAAAGAAGGGTGTTGTATGGGGGCATTCCGATCCGAATCTCGATCCCTGCGGATATCGTTCTCTCATGGTGATGCAGCTCGCGGAAAAGGCACTGAACGAACCCGGCCTTTACAAAAAACTGCTGGCAAACCGACCCAAAGAAAATATCAGGCCCAAATCGGTGGAGTTGATATCCCTACTCCAGACCGGGAATATGGATTATGCCTGGGAATATCTCTCCGTAGCGGTTCAACACGGACTGAAATACATTGTCCTTCCGGATGAAATTAATCTTGGAAATTACAAGTACGATAATGTATATCAACAGGCCTTCGTAAAGGTTACCGGCAAAAAACCGGGGACTCATATGATCATCAAAGGCAAATCGTGTACTTATGGCGTAACCCTGATCAAAGAGGCGCCCAACAGAGAAGCGGCCATAGCTTTTCTGGAATATATGCTCGCCCCTGAAGGCGGCCTTAAGATACTGAAAGAAATGGGGCAACCACCTTTTATACCCTGCAGGGTACCCACCGCAGAGATGAAAAAGGCTCTACCGGAGGCACTGCAAAAGCTGGTTGAGGTCAAAGACTAAGTGACAAAAAAGGAACCTTTTTTCTGGGTTACCGTCTCCTGCGGCATCGTAATTATGGCTTTTATTCTACTGCCCCTCATCGAGATGATGACGGCGCCATCTTTCGCGATGCTGAAGGAAACAATCAAAGATAAGGACGTTGTCAGGTCGATCTGGCTGAGTATTTACACGGCCGGACTGGCAGCCCTGATTTCATTTGTCTTCGGGACACCACTCGCCTACGTGCTGGCCCGTACCGATTTCAGGGGTAAAAAGCTGATAGAGAGCATAATAGACCTGCCAATAGTCATACCGCATCCTGTTGTCGGAATAGCGATACTCAGCGTTGCCGGAAAGAACCACTGGATAGGAGAATTGTTCAATCAGGTCGGCATACGCATCATGGGAAGCGTTACCGGCATAGTTGTGGTGTTGACCTTCGTTGGAATGCCTTTTTACATAAATGCCGTCAAGAGCGGATTTGAGAGCATCTCCCCCAGACTGGAGAAGGTATCACGCAGTCTGGGGGCATCCATGTTCAGCACATTTTTCAGGATAACTTTCCCCCTTGCATGGCGCAGCATGCTTGTGGGTATTGTCATGTGCTCAGCCCGGGCGATAAGCGAGTTCGGCGCCGTGGTAATCGTCGCCTACCACCCCATGATTGCCCCGGTACTGATATATGAGCGATTCGAGGCATACGGCCTTAAATACTCTCAGCCTGTGGCGGTATGGCTGGTGTTTATCTGCCTGACACTTTTTCTGATTTTGAGAATACTCACTCTCCACGACAGGGAAAAGGCATGATAAGAATAAGAGACCTGAACATCCACCTCAAAGAGTTCAATCTGTTCGACATCAATCTGGATATAGGAGCAAATGAGTTTTTCATACTGATGGGACCAACAGGCGCCGGAAAAACTGTTCTCCTCGAGGCAATAGCCGGGCTTATCCCGGTAAAGAGCGGGACCATCCATATTGGCGAGAAAAACGTTACAGGACTCGCTCCTGAAAAACGAGGGGTAAGCATAGTATATCAGGACTACTCACTCTTCCCTCACCTGACTGTCCGTGAGAATATAATCTATGGCTTGCATTTCCACAGGATCGACAAAGATCGGTCCGATGAAACATTCGACCGCCTGGTGGAAGATCTGAATCTCTCCTATATTCTGAATCGCTTTCCGCTCAATCTGAGTGGCGGAGAGCTGCAACGGGTCGCCATGGCAAGGGCCCTGATGGTGAACCCGGAGATCCTACTCCTTGACGAACCCCTTTCGGCCCTGGACCCCGGTTTCAGAGAGGAGATCAGGGCGGGGCTTAAGAAACTGCACAGGGATTCCAACGTTACTTTTCTCATGGTTACACACGATTTCGCGGAAGCGCTTTCGCTGTCAGACCGGGCAGGGATAATGAACGATGGGAAAATCATACAGACAGGAACAATGGAAGGTATATTCAAGCGCCCGGATTCCACCTTTGTCGCTGATTTTGTCGGTATGAAAAATCTCTTCGCCGCGCAATTTCATGGGACAAAAGCATCCACAGGAAACATAGAGATCGAGTTGGGTGCAAAACCTGCGAACGGCCATGGATACATAGCCATCAGACCGGAAGACATTGTTCTCAGCCGGGAGGAATTAACCTCAAGTATGAGAAACTCTTTCGCGGGAAATATAACCGAAATATCCGACCATGGATTATACTACGAAGCGGGCATTATGGTGGAAAACATCACATTCAAGTCCCTGATTACAAAAAGCGCCTTGCTTGACCTCCAACTCGCTGAAGGAACCGGCATATTCGTCTCTTTCAAGTCAACCGCCATTCACACATTTTAGTCCTGCCCACAAATTAATTTTTCACATTGACCACCGAAAATAAAAAGATTATACGTAGAAAAAACGCTGAAGCTCTCGCAAACCATGTGTTATCGGAATCTCCTTAACTCACAAAGGCGCTTGCCATATACAGGAGACTGTTCGAGAATACTTTTCTGCTACGGGTGGCTGCACGTTGCAAAGGATAAGGTATATGAAAATCACAATTGTTTACGACAATGAAACATCAAGAAGAGACCTTACCCCTGACTGGGGATTTGCCTGTCTCGTAGAGGCACACGGAAAGAACATCCTTTTTGATACCGGCGCTAATGGTGCCATACTCCTTGACAATATGAAAAATCTCAACATCGATCCGGAATCTATTGAAATAATTGTAATCTCACATGCCCACTGGGACCATACGGGAGGGCTGGCGGATTTTCTCAGAGAGAACAGCAGCGTCAGGTTATACATTCCTTCATCGTACAACATCCCACCCGATTCGGCCAGGGAGGTTATAACGGTGAAAGAACCCATGGAAATCTGCGAAGGAATTTTCTCCACGGGAGAACTTCAGGGGTTCGAACAATTACCCTACGGTGACGAGATTGAACAATCACTTGTCGTCACCACGGACAGGGGACAGGTTGTGATAGCCGGTTGTTCTCACCCGGGTGTAAGGAATATACTGGAAGCGGCTTCCATACATGGAAGAATCCGCGCTCTTATAGGGGGCCTCCATGGCTTCAGTGAATTCGATCTGCTCAAGGGGATAGACATAATCTGTGCCACCCATTGCACCCAGTTCAAGGCGAAGATAAAATCATTGTACCCCGATACATATATCGAGGGCGGCGCGGGACTGATAATCGACATATAGAGAAACCAAGGGCCGGAAATTGGAGATTGGAGTATTTTATGAAACAAGACAACGTAAAACAGATGATGGGAAAAGGACCATTTGAAACACATACGGATGAATACGAAGAGTGGTTTGAGAAAAACCGGTTCGTATATGAGGCTGAATTGCGAGCTGTGAAAGAACTGCTACCGACAAAGGGAGAAAGTATCGAGATCGGTGTGGGCTCAGGAAAATTCGCCCTTCCACTTGGTATCAGGCTTGGAATTGATCCGTCCCTGAAAATGGCTGAGATTGCCGTCAAACGGGGCATAGAGGTTTATGAAGGTGTTGCCGAAGATCTTCCATTTGACAATGGCCGGTTTGATTTCGCACTAATGGTCACGGCAATCTGTTTCCTGAACGATGTAAAGGCCGCCCTGCGTGAGGCATACAGGATACTGAAGCCGGGCGGCGCGCTTGTGATTGGCTTTGTCGATAGCACCAGTCCTGTCGGAAAAAAATATGAAAGATATAAAGCCGAAAACAAATTTTACAGGGCAGCATCTTTTTATTCAACGGACAAGGTTGTTTCCCTTATGACAGACTCAGGGTTCGGAAATTTTGCATTTACTCAGACAATCTTCCGTGATCTGAAGAACATAGACCATACAGAAGTGGTAAAGGATGGATACGGCGAAGGTTCGTTTGTCGTAATCAGGGGAGAAAAGCAGAAAGCTGAAGGAGGTAACTGAGTGGGATTTTTTAAGATATTTTCAGGTAAAAGCCCCGAAGAATATGAACGAAGAGGAGACGGTTTCTTCGAGACCATGGAATACGGGGCAGCCAGGCTGGAATATGAAGCAGCTCTGACCAAGATAAATAAGGGAGGTCCGGACGATAGAGACCTTGAAAATAGCCTCCGGGAAAAAATGGTCAGAAGCAGTGAAGCACTGGCCCTGCAGCACAAACAAAACGGGAAATTACTGAGAGAATCCGGGAACTATGAAGGCGCGTCGGAACTGTTCCACCTTGCGCTGGAACTGACAGAAGATTCTAAGCTTGCGGCCGGACTCGAAGAACTGCTCGGCATGACTCATAACGACATCGGAGATAATAACTTAGAGGCGCCCTGGTTTCACACCACGGAAGACAAAGCAGAAGACCAGGAATGGAACATACAGGAAGGCGAGTATTTTACAGCCCTGTGCGGCGCGCTACCCGACGAGACACAGGACGCCTATCGGAGCTATGGCGACGCATTCAGGACCGGATATGTTGCACTGAACCAGGGCGAATACGAACTGGCCCTGACAAAATTATCGCAGGCTCTCGAGGAAAATCGGACGGACAGTCTGATCCCCCTTGAACTCGCCACTACCTGTCTGAACATGAAAAGATACGAAGAGGCCCTCACTCTTCTTGAACGATTCATCGAGGAGCACCCACGTTCCACACACGGGTACCATATCTTATGCGAAACCCTCTGGACAATGAAAAATTTTGATGAGGCCGATGAACTGCTCTTTTCCTGTCCGGGAGATCTTGCAGAGACAACGCCAATCCTGCATCTCAAAGGGGAATCGCTCTATCGGTCCGGAAGACATCGGGAGGCGGAGGCCTTCTATCTGGATATCCTTCAATCTCACGACTGGGATGAGCATACTGCCCTGTCACTGGCGGCAACATATGAAGCGCTGGGGGAAAACGACGCGGCTCTTGAAATGTACAGCGAAATAATGGAAAAATGCACCGGCTGCGGCGTGAAGGTTGCACCCTTTATCAAACAGAAGTACGCGGATATATCGACGGAACTTGGTGATTATTCTGCGAAGATACTGGAAATATACCTCTCTCTGATTGAAGAAGACCCCGCGGGCAGGGAATATTACTTCAGAAAAGTGGCACACATATACACCTCCATGGGAAACGAGAGAGAAGCAAGGAGGTACCGATCGTTCGCCGATAACATGGGCGGACCATCCACAGAATCCGATTATTAAAAAATGAAAATTAAACTTTTGCTGATAGACGCACTCAACCTCATCCGCCGCGTGTATGCCGCACAACCTGGAGAAGACGGACCTAATCGCGTGGATGACGCCTTAAAAACAGGCGTCCACTCCCTTCGGCGTGCCCTGCGTGAATGCCGGCCCACCCACGCGATTTGTGTCTTTGACAGCCACGAACCGAGCTGGCGCCATGACCTGTATCCCGGTTACAAGGCCGGACGGCCGCCAATGCCCGAGGATCTCAATTCGCGGATGAACCGGTTCAAGGACGCGTTTTCGGAGATCGGAGTCCGCTCTGTGTGTTTCCCCACACTCGAAGCGGATGACATTATTGCCACACTTGCCGGAAAGATAGCATCCCGAAGTGGCAAGGTTGTCATACTTTCAACAGACAGGATGTTTCTGCAGCTTGTTTCAGATTTGATAGTGGTGCGCGACCATTTCAATAAACTGGATATGGATCAGGCATACGTAAAGGAAAAACTGCACGTACAGCCGGATCAACTGGTGGATTTCTTCGCGCTGACGGGATACGCCACCAACAACATACCCGGAGTCCACACAGCAGGTCCAAAGACAGCCGCCCGGCTGCTGAACGAACTGGAAAGCCTGGATAATATTCTGTCGGTTGCCTATACCATCAAGGGCAAGTTGGGCGAGATGTTATGCAAACATGCCGGAGAGGCGCGCCTCTCCCAATCCCTGGTTCGCCTGAAAGATGATATAGAACTGGGGCTTAATCTGAAATCATTTCGATACACGACGGAACCCTGATGCTAAATGCTGAAGATTCTGGTTCTTGAGTAGAATAGCGCTAATTTTATCGTGTCACTCGCGCCAAAAAAGGGTATAGTACGCGGCACTGTCGTGATAGGCTTTATCGAGAAGAAAACGGGGGTTTAACCTGAACTTTCGGGAGAGAGATACCATGAATTTCAAAATGGACCGAACTTCAAGAAAATCTTTTCAAGGTTCATGCAGGGTGTTCCTGGTCACTTCCGGTGTTGCCCTGTTAATATTATGCCTGTCAGCAACAACTGTCGCTTCAGGGGATGCCATGTCTAAGTTTACCCTCCTCGTAGAACAAGACAGTGGATTATCCGCAGCGGAAAAGGAACAATGGACATCCACTACCATGGAAGCGTTTCGGGACAAGGAATTCACTTTTGACTACAGTCGCCTGATCTATGGGATTCTTTCACAAGGAAAATTCGATGAAGTCACAATGGATAAGACTATTCAGGTGGCTCTTCATTCAACCATGGCTATGGAACAGGGAGCGCCCGAAGAGGAAGTTGGTGAGCTTGCCCTATTCGCGTTTTCAACAAATCTTCTTCCCGAAGAAATCCGGCTGTACGCAGTCACAACAAAGAAGTGCAGCGCCGCCGGAGTACCGGTTTACGTTACGCGGGAAATGATACGTCATGCCAAGGAAGAACTCTGGCCCGAGAATACCTTTACTACTATAATGAATGGTCTGACAGAGTCCGCCAGGCGCAACATGGCTACCGAAAAAATCGCTCTCTTCATGCTTATTTCAGTAGCACAAAAGCTTGGAACTCCGGAACAGATCGTCCGGGACGCGCTTGAAGATGCCCGACAACGTAAATCCGCCCCACTGCAGAAAGAGCGAACCATACCGACGACCCCAACACCTGCCGTTACTCCAGCACCCTTAACCCCAAGGGTAGCCCTTAACTTTGACGCATTCAGACAGTCTGTCGAATCATTCCTCGGCACGCCCTATAGATGGGGAGGAAATAGTCGAATGGGCGTCGATTGCTCCGGGTTCACCAGTCTTGTCATGTATGAAAACGGCTACCGGGTCCCCCGCGTGAGCGGTAATCAGGCAAGGGTGGGGGCACCTGTTTACAAAAACCAGCTTCAGTTAGGCGATCTTGTGTTTTTTGACACAAAGGGTAGTGGAAGAATCACCCATGTGGGTTTTTACCTTGGAGGAAACCTTATGGCACACGCCTCTTCGAGCAAAGGAGTGACCATAGTTTTTTTCAGTAACAGGTATTTCCAGTCACGTTATGTAACAGCCCGCCGGATTATAAGATACGTAAACAGGTAATATATTCGTTGCTGAGGGTGCCGTATGCGTGTAGCTACCTTTTTTCTTTTGGAGACAGATACGATTTCCCTCGAATTCACAAACCAGTTCACAAAACATTTTGACACAGACAAGAAATCGTGCAAAAAGATAAATTCTATTCAGTTCTCAGGTTGGCAGTGAATTGTCGGGTGGATTAGCCCACTGGAAAACATCATGAATAAAAATGATAATCAAGGCATGAAAGACGACATCAAGGTGACCTTCTGGGGTGTTCGTGGAACATTGCCGGTTCCAGGCCTGAACTCAGTGCTGTACGGGGGAAATACTTCATGCGTAAGCGTTGAATTCCCAAACGATAATTTCTTCATCTTCGATGCCGGAACTGGGATCAAGGAACTGTCAAATTACTTTATATCTAAACACGCATGCACAAAAGCAACAGTTTTTATTTCGCATCCTCACTGGGATCATATAAACGGCATCCCCTTCTTTGCGCCACTGTATACAAAGGGAAACGAGTTTAAAATCTATGGCCCGCCTAATGGAGGCATGTCCATGCGGAAATTGATATCAGGGCAAATGGACGGTGTATATTTTCCAATAAACATAAAGGGATTCGAGGCGAAAGTTTCTTTCCACAATCTCGGGGAACAAACGTTCACTATAAACACACTGCAGATACAAACAATGTTCTTGAATCACCCGGGGCAATGTCTTGGTTATCGTCTGAATTACAAAGACAAGTCCGTCTGTTATATCACCGATAACGAAATTTACCCGCAGTCCAGCAGACTCTACAACGAGAGTTATGTAAACAAACTGAAAGACTTTGTCTCAGATACGGATGTATTAATAACTGACTGTACCTACACGGATGACGAATATGGAGGGAAAATCGGATGGGGACATTCATCCGTAAGTCAGGTAGCGCAACTGGCCGACATGGCCGCAGTAAAATCCCTGTTCCTGTTTCACCATGACCCTGATCAAACTGACACTGACATAGACAACAAACTGAAGATGGCCCGGGCCATCTTGGAAATGAAGGGCTCCTCCACCAAATGCATTGCACCGAAAGAGAGAGAATCTTTCGACGTATAGTGGATAAGACTGGGACTGAGGCGTTTCATCACAACACTCAAGATAGATGGCAGAACCCCTTAAAAACCAACCGATTAGCGGGATCAACAACACAAAGCGGATGACATGTGACCCGCCGCAGAATGAGCGACCCCAAAAGTTCAGTCTCAGATTCTGGATAGGAATAATCCTCCTGACAACCAATCAACCGCTTGGCTGGGTGGCCCTGCTTGTATGTAGTGCCCTGGCCATAGATGAACACAGCGAATTCATCTTCTTCTTTGGGATAGCGTTATATGCTCTGACCTGGGGAATGTTGGGACTGGGTGCATTACTGGCTGGACCGGAAGGTCTCCGTTATTCTCACCTTCTGTTGACAAAGTCATGGCGGTATATTGTTCGTCATCTTAAGATACGGCAGAGGTAAAGAGACAGGGCAACATTTCACCATACCATAGCCTGTCACCACCAGTTTCGTGATCTACTCCAGGGTTTTCAAGTCTCTTCAGCTTTTCGCAATTGACTTCGCATGATATTCTGGATCTATGATGCTGTTACTTATTTTCGGACGGCCTCCTGACCCCGGTAACCGCGATAAGTGTGTTAGCGAAATTTGTCTGCAAAAAATTTCTACCTTACTAATCCGCCTGTCTCCTCAGAAAGGCAGGTGTTTCAAAGTCGGGATTATCATCATCGAGTATCGTCCCCATACTTACGGCAGCAGGTTTATCTCCTGTCTTATCGTCTCTGTTTCTCATAAAAGTTGGCCTGGCAATGTTTCCCTTTCTCCTGGTGTTGCCTGGTTGCAAGGTGGAAATCTCAGCCGTCATCTCACAATTACGCTCATTTGAATCGAATCCCGTTGCAATTACGGTAATCCGTACCTCGTCTCCCATACTGTCATCAACAACCGTTCCGAATATGATATTTGCGTCTTCGTGCGCCTCGGCCTGTATCAGTGATGACGCCTCATTTACCTCAAAAAGTGTCATCTCGGACCCGCCTGTTATGTTGAGAAGTATCCCTCGAGCCCCCTGAATTGAATTATCTTCGAGCAGGGGAGAGGATATCGCCTTCTGTGCGGCTTCAATCGCCCTGTTGTCACCACTGGCGATACCGGTACCCATAAGTGCCAGTCCCATCTCGGACATGATGTTCTTTACGTCAGCGAAATCGAGATTGATCAGACCGGGGACCATGATAAGGTCGGAAATCCCCTTAACTCCATTGTACAGGATATCATCGGCCTTTTTGAAGGCATCCGGCAAAGTCATGTTTCTGCCGCTGATACTCAGAAGCCGTTGATTCGGAACCACAATGAGGGTATCAACCACCTTTCTTAATTCGGCAAGACCCTGTTCCGCCTGTTTAGTTCGTTTCTTGCCCTCAAATTGAAACGGTTTTGTGACTACCGCGACAGTCAGCGCTCCAAGCTCCTTTGCAATTTCAGCTACAATTGGCGCGCCGCCAGTCCCTGTGCCTCCTCCAAGACCTGCTGTCACAAAAACCATGTCCGCTCCATCCAGGATTTCCTTCAGCCTGTCCTGAGATTCGATGGCTGCCTTTTTACCCACTTCAGGGTCAGAACCGGCACCGAGACCCTTTGTAATCTCTGCCCCGAGTTGTACCTTTATTGAGGCACTTGACGCTGTCATAGCCTGTGAATCTGTATTTGCCACAATAAAATCCACCCCGGTGAGTTGATAAGCAATCATCATATTGACGGCATTCCCTCCGCCGCCTCCGACACCTATTACCTTGACCCTGGCGGCATTGTTGTTATCACCGCATTTTACCAACTCAAACATAACCATTCCCCCTCTTTCTTAAAAGAAATCGTTGAACCATTTTTTAATTCTCGTCTTTAGCCCTCGTAATATTTTTCTCTCGCTTCTATCCATTTTAAAGTCAGAATAATCGTTACTTCCACGAACAACCAGTCCCACTCCCGTCGCATACATCGGATGATTAATCACATCTGTAATACCTCCGACACCAGCAGGACACCCCTTTCTTACCGGTGAATTAAATATCTGCTCCGCCAGTTCAGTTATTCCTTCAAGCATTGCGGTCCCCCCCGTAAGCACAACACCTCCGGCGAGTAGATCATCATACCCTGCTTTAACAATCTCCCTGAGCGCAAGACTGAGAATCTCTTCCACACGCGGCTCGATGATCTCCCCCAGCACCTGTCTTGAAATATTTCTCGGATTTCTTCCACCCACACTTGGAACCTCAATGATTTCATTTTGTGGAATCATTTTAGTATATGCGCAGCCATATTTTATCTTTATCTTTTCAGCTTCCTGAACCGGGGTCCGCAAGCCCACAGAGATATCACTTGTTACATAATTACCCCCCAGAGGCAGGACATGAGTGTGCTGAATACTTCCCTCAGCAAATACCGCTATGTCAGAAGTGCCTCCACCGATATCGATCAGGGCAACACCGAGTTCCTTTTCATCCTGACTGAGGACCGTCTCGCTTGAGGCCATTTGTTCCAGGATAACGTCATTGACATCCAGACCCACACGATTAATCGACTTTATTATGTTCTGTACGGATGTAATTGCAGCAGTAACAACATGGACCTTGGCCTCAAGCCTGACACCCGACATCCCGATTGGTTCTTTTACTCCATCCTGATCGTCAACCATATAGTACTGTGGCAATATATGAATCACTCTCCTATCCAGAGGAATGGCAACCGCCCTGGCCGCTTCGAGGGCTCTCTTTACATCATATTCATCAACTTCACCGCCCTTAACCGCCACAATGCCATAGCTGTTCAACCCCTGTATGTGACTTCCGGCAATACCTGCGTAAACCGACCTTATTTCACATCCCGACATCAATTCCGCTTCTTCCACGGCCCTCTTTATTGAATCAACGGTACTGTCAATATTAACTACCACCCCTTTTCGAAGACCGATTGACCGATGAGTGCCAATCCCGATTATATCTATTCCCACGTTCGTAATTTTTCCGACGATGGCACATACCTTGGTCGTTCCTATATCCAGCCCAACTATGATATCTTCATTTCTTGCCATTAGCTTTTCCTTTCCGACATCATATCTCCATCTTGCGATCTTTTGTCAGGTTCCTCGGACCGAAAACATTTCCACGCTCGACTGCAATCCTGCTGCAATCCACAAGATCAATACTCAAAAACTTCCTGTCCAAACCCCTTTGCTCCAAATCGGCCATAACCCTCTTAAGCCTTTTTAACTTGGCTTCGTAGTCCCCAAAACCAATATTCAAAAACAAATGGTTGTCCGTAAAGACAGAAAAGGCATATACATCATCTGCATAAATCTCGGACACATTCCATTCCATTGGGAAATTATCTCTTTTAGAAAGACAGTTCAGAAATTCAAAGGCATTCTCCAGCAGGCCTTTCCTTACGCCGCCATTTCTGTAGCTCCCTGTAATAACAGGGGCATCCACCATATCGCCGGTCTCAAATCTTTTGAACACCACTCCGTTACGACCCACAACGTACATTTCCTTGTCATTTTTAAGGAGAGCGACGGCATCTCTCTCAACAATTTCAATCACCAGCCTGTCGGGAAATTCCCTCCCGACGGAGGCATTCCTGATCCACGGATCATTTTCTATCTCCCGCGCCATCTTTCTGAGATTTACAGTCAGGATATTCATGGAGGATGATATCCCTGCCAGCTCAATAACTTTCTCCCTGCTGATCTTGTCGCAACCCCTGACAATAGTATTTTTCAACCTGAAATAATCCGCGCACATGGCAAAATTATACGCATATACCATTAAAGTAGCTAACAGACCTGCAACGCTGATAATTGCAAGCATCTTGAAGATTTCACCCGGCATCACCCCTGATCTGTGTTTCAATCTGTTCTTCCTTGCCGAACGGGTTGTTTTGAAGGGCTTCCTCAAAGTAGTCACTCCCCTATGATCTTTATTTCTGTTTCAAGAGCAATTCCCCTCTCATCGAGGACCCTCTTTTGAGCCAGGTCAATCAGGGCAATAATATCCCCTGCTTTCGCATTGCCCAGATTCACAATGAAATTTCCATGTTTCCCGGATATTTCCGCATCCCCTACCCTGAGGCCTTTAAGCCCGGCTTCTTCAATCATTTTTCCTGCCGGATAATCGGGAGGATTTTTGAATACTGATCCCGCGCTCCGGTACGCGAGAGGATGCTTCTCCCTGCGCGCCGCACTAATGTCCGAAATCTTTCCCTGGATTTCATTTCTGCTTCCACTTACAAGGTAAAACTCGGCGCCGGTAATAATTGCCCCCGCGGGAAGGACAAGATTCCTGTACTCAAACGACAGGGCCTCTCTTTCTATCTCTCTTATCTTCGCGCCGTTATCGAGAATGGAGACTGATTTCACTACATCCTTCATCTCCCTCCCCCACGCGCCGGCATTCATTTTTACGGCGCCGCCGACACTGCCCGGTATTCCGGCACAGAATTCCAGCCCGGCAAGCGCTTCTCTGGCCGAAAAAACGACAATGTCGGAAAGTAAAACCCCTGCCTGAGCGTAAACGCATACTCCACCGGCATATTCTTCTTTTAAGGTAGATCCACTGGGAAGATTTCCTCCCCCTATCTCCATTCTTCGCAGTGCCTCAAGCGAGATCAGCGCTCCTCTGTAACCACCATCTCTCACGATAAGATTCGAACAGTTCCCTACGGGCATAAAGGGAACATCTTCTTTATGTAAAAGTGTCACCAGATCTTTCAGTTCACTCACAGTATCAGGAACGATCAGCGCGTCAGCCCTTCCCCCGACGCCCATGGAGGTATGCATGGACATTGGTTCATCAAAAAGCACCCTCCCGGTGACCGTGCTGACTATTTCGTTTCTTAACTGTTTGTCTGCAATCATTTGTCCTGACCCCTGACCCCTGACCCCTGACCCCTGACTCCCTGACTCCCTGACCCCCGGGCTCTGAGCCTTTCCAGCAGTTCCACTCCCGTCTTCCATACATCTCCTGCGCCGAGTGTAATGATCACATCGCCCGGTTTCACTGATTCTGACAGGTGATCGACAATCTCCTTAAAACTTGAAAGATATATTACATCCCCATGGCCATGGTCCTTTATGCCTTTTCCAAGATTCATGGAATGAACACCTTTTATTTCCTTTTCACACGCGGCATATATGTCCGTCAGTATCAGCGCATCGGCATCGTCAAAGGAATCCAGAAATTCATCAAACAAGGCCTTGGTGCGTGAATAGCGATGGGGCTGAAACACAACGACAAGCCGCCTGTCTTTCCATGCATTTTTCGCCGCTTCCAGCACCGCCTTTATTTCAGTCGGATGATGACCATAATCATCAATCACTATAACACCGTCGGCCTCTCCCTGGATATCCAGTCGACGGTGTACCCCTTTATACGCGCTGAGACCTTCCTTTATCGTAGAAAATTCCATTCCCAGCTCAAGAGATACAGCCACGGCGGCCATTGAATTGTAAACATTGAACAGGCCCGGAACCTGCATCTCTACTTCACCGAGCAGCGCTTCTCTGCGGTAGAGAGAAAATCGTGATGTCAGGCCATTGAAGGATATATCGGTCGCCCTGAAATCGGCATCGTTATGCACCCCGTAGGTAACGACTTTTCTCTTTATCCGCGGCAATATATCCCTTACATTATCACAATCTCCGCACAGGATAGCGGCCCCGTAAAAAGGGACCGAGTTAGCGAATTTCAGAAAGGCATCCTTGATCTCTCCTATTCCGGGATAATAATCCAGATGTTCACGATCTATATTCGTAATCACGGCGATGTACGGGTTCAGTTGAAGGAATGAACCATCGCTCTCATCGGCCTCGGCAACGATAATATCCCCCTCGCCCAACCTTGCGTTGCTTCCGATGCTGTCCAGTCTTCCCCCTATCACCATCGTAGGATCAAGGCCGCCATGTGCAAGCACGGTTGAAATCATGGAAGTTGTTGTCGTCTTTCCGTGACTGCCCGACACGGCTATGGAATATTTCATTTTCAGGAGTTCAGCGAGCATCTCGGCCCTCGGAATTACCGGAATATTTCTGCGGTGAGCCTCCATTACCTCCGGGTTGCTCTCACCGACCGCTGTTGATTTCACTACCACATCGGCATCGATGAGATTTGATGGTTTGTGGCCTCGACAAATCGTGGCACCGAGCGATTCCAGCCTCGAAGTGATATCGGACATCTCAATATCAGACCCGCTGATCGTATAGCTCAGATTCAGCAGGACTTCGGCGATACCACTCATCCCGATACCGCCTATCCCGACAAAGTGTATATGTTTTACTCGTCTATACATTATGTGTATCCTCTGATCCCTGATCCCTAATTCCTGATCCCCGGCCCACTATTGCCATACACTCATCAACGATACGCTCTGCCGCCTTTATATTTCCCAGTCTTTCGGATTTCTTTTCCATCCCATCTATTGTCTCCGGGCTGTCTGAAAGCCTCCTGATAACCCCGGCAAGGGTTCTCCCGTCAAGGGCATCCTCAAGGATCATCTCGGCCGCGCCCGCATCTGCCAGCACGCGCGCGTTCAGCTCCTGGTGATTTCCGATCGCGAACGGGAAGGGGATAAGTACAGACGCCTTTCCACTCGCGGTTATTTCGGCAATGGATGTCGCACCCGCCCTGCATATCAATAGATCAGCTGAACCATACGCCGAAGACATGTCGGTAATGAAGGGATGCACTCTCGAATCCATCCCAAATTCATGATAGACGGCGGATACTTCATCGAAGTCTTCCTTCCCCGTTTGATGGGTAATCGTCAGTCTGTCCCGCATGTCCTCCAGATATTCCATAGCTCCCACAACCGCTCCGTTGATGGCCCGTGCCCCCTGACTTCCTCCGAATATCAGAATGGAAAATTTATTCCCTTCCTTTCGGAATCTTTTTATGCCCTTTATAAATTCCCTCCTCACAGGGTTCCCTGTTACTACAACCTTCCCGTCAGCAAAACACCCTTCCCTGTCGGGGAACGAGACAAATATTTTATCCACAAACCGGCCGAGCTTCCTGTTCGTATAACCGGGAAGGGCATTCTGTTCCGCAATTGCCGTTTTGATACCCATAAAATGGGCGGCTATCACCGCCGGCCCTGATGCATAGCCCCCTACCCCCAACACAATATCGGGACGGAGTTTGCGTATGATAGAAACCGACTGCATAATGCTCCTCGGAATCTTCAGGAAACTGGCTATCATCTTTACCGCGTCTTTGCCCTTAACCCCCTCCACATTTATCGTATATAGTGTAAAGCCCCTATCGGGGAGAATCCTGGATTCCAGCCCCCTTTCAGTCCCAATAAAGAGGACATCTGCCACATACGGTCTTTCCAGAAACTCGTCGGCAATTGCCACGGCGGGAAATACATGCCCACCAGTACCTCCGCCCGCTATAATAACCCTGATGCCCCTCTCCATACTCATCGCCTAAGACCGGTCATCCGCCTCCCCGCTCCGCTGTTCCCGTCGGGAAGATATATTCAGCAGCATCCCGACAGCCATCATGCATACAATCAGCGATGTGCCACCGTAGCTGAGAAACGGAAGCACCAGCCCCTTCGTAGGAACCAGCCCCATAACTGCCGCCATATTTATGAATGCCTCAAGTGCGATAGTCGTGGTTAATCCAAAGGCCAGCAGCATTCCGAACAGATCCGTGCAGTTAAAAGAAATCGCGTAACCACGAAAGACAAGGATGCTGAACAACACAATAACAACTACAACTCCGATAAAACCACCCTCTTCTGCAATTACCGAAAGTATGAAATCGGTATGCGGCTCTGGAAGATAAAAAAGCTTTTGCATACTTTTTCCAAGTCCGACTCCGAAGGCACCGCCAGAGCCGAAGGAAATAAACGATTGTATTATCTGAAATCCTGTCTTGGTCGGATCTTCCCATGGATTTAGAAACGACATAATTCTCTGCATGCGGTAACTTTCATGGATAATCAGAGCCACTCCCACGGGGATTACGACCGCTGCAAGACCTGCAAGATACAAAATCCTGCTACCCGCAAGATAAAGCATGAGCATAAACACTGTAATCATGATGGCAGCAGCGCCAAAATCCGGTTGACACAGGACAAGACCGACAATTATAAACATTATTATCAACGGAACCGCAAAAACGCGTGAAAACTCCTTTATGTACCCTATTTTCTTTGTAAGATAATGAGCCAGAAATACAACCAGCATGATCTTTACCATTTCGGAGACCTGAAAAGGCATATATCCCGTGCGAAGCCACCTCGTGGCACCGCCGGCCTCTACCCCGAAACCCGGAATAATAACCAGGATCAGCAGAACTATGGATATAAGCACGCCGGGATAAGCCACCATTTTCCAATGCCGATAGGGTAATCTGGACACTACCGTCATTACGAGCATCCCGAGCAAAACAAGCAATATCTGCTTCTTGATATAATGGTATCCGTCGCCAAATTTCTCTGTGGCAATTATGGAACTCGAGCTGTATATCATCACCGTCCCGATGACAATCAGCATTATTGTAACGGTAAAAAGCGTGATGTCCATTCTGCCAACCATTATTGAAGTCCGTCTGCCCATATCCCCTGATCCTTTTGAGCCTTATCACAACCCATTTGATCAACCATGTCCTTGAATACAATCCCCCGCTCCTCATAATTTTTGAATTCATCAAAACTTGAGCAGCCAGGCGACATCAACACAATGTCGCCGGATAGCGAATTATCGCGGGCCATCTTGACGGCATCCTTCAGGTTGGCCGCAATCTCAGTCTTGGCGATTCCACCGATAATGGCATCAATCTTTTTCCCGGCTTCACCGAAAACGATCAGCGTTTTGACCTTTTCTACTATAAGTTTCGCAAGTATTCCAAAGTCACCACCCTTGTATCTGCCACCCACAAGTAGCACCACAGGACCGGAAAATGACTCAAGCGCCCTGTGAACCGCGTCCACGTTGGTTCCTTTGGAATCATTGTAATACTCCACACCATCTACTGTTCCTGCAAATTCTATCCTGTGCGGGATACCGGAAAACGCACCCAATACATCGATAATCTCTCTGCGTGAACACCCGCACATCCTCGATGCGAGCACTGCGGCCATCACATTCTCCAAATTGTGAGTGCCCTTCAATCTTATCGACCGGATGGGATATGCTTCCTCCAGTCCGGCAGAGCGGTATCTCAGAAACTCGCCATCAATGAACATCCCCTCCTTCAACCTTACCGATGAGCTGAAACATGATATATGTGCGGCTGACAGCCTCCTCGAAAGATCTGTTGATACCGGGTCATCTGCATTCAGAATGGCAAGGTCCCCTTCCCCCTGACAAGCGAATATCCGTTCCTTAACAGACCGGTATTCTTCAAGTGATCCGTGATAATCAAGGTGGTCAGAACTGACATTCAGGAGCACCGCGATAAACGGGTGAAAATCCCTGACCCACTGCAACTGGAAACTGCTCACTTCTATTACCGCATAATCGTCTTCCTGCGGGCCGTTCACATACGATATGAGCGGATTGCCAATATTGCCGCCTACAAAAACCTTTTTGCCGCAATGCTCAAGTATCCTGCCAAGCAGACTGGTCGTGGTTGTTTTCCCATTTGTGCCGGTAATCGCGATAACCGGTTTTTTCAAAAACCTGGATGCAAGTTCCAACTCGCTCAAAATCGGAATTCCGATTTTCCGGCCCTCGGAGAGCAGAAAGTTAAATGGTGAAACGCCCGGTGAAGGCACAATCATGTCCGTGCGTGAAAGAACACCCGTATCATCCTGCCCGATGCACAGCTCCACATCCGCCAGCCCAATAAAGGCCTCAGTGACATCTTCAAGCTCGGAAGCCGGTTTTTCATCGGTAATCATAACCCTGGCACCCTTCTCAAGCAGAAACCAGACCGTCGACACGCCCGTTCTGCCGAGACCGATCACCAGAATTCTCTTTCCGCTTAGATCCATGAATATGCACCAACTCTTGACCTTATTACAAATGCACCCACCCGCAACTCCAGGCTGTCCCAATTACCTGAGCTTCAACGTGCTTATGGCGATTAGCGCAAGGATAATGGAAATAATCCAGAAACGCACAATCACCTTTGGCTCCGCCCATCCCTTCAATTCGAAATGGTGATGAATGGGCGCCATCCTGAAGATGCGATTTCCGTTCGAGACCTTGAACCACCCCACCTGAAAAATGACGGAAATGGTTTCAATTACAAACACCCCCCCTACTATCGCGAGGAGTATCTCCTGCTTAGTAATAACGGCTATCGTACCCAGGGCGCCTCCGAGAGAGAGTGAACCCACGTCCCCCATGAAGATTTGAGCCGGGTAGGTATTGTACCAGAGAAAACCGATACCAGCTCCGACCATGGCGCCGCAAAAGACCGCAAGTTCTCCCACCCCAGCCACATATGGAATCTGGAGATACCCGGACAACTTTATATTCCCTGCAAAATATGCGAAGAGAAGATATGTTGCGAAGCATATAGTTACCGGGCTTATGGCAAGACCGTCAAGGCCGTCTGTAAGATTCACGGCGTTTGCCGCCCCTACAATAATAAACGTGGAAAGGACAATATAACCCCACCCAAGATCCGGGAGAACTGTCTTAAAAAACGGCACAGTGAGGTTCGAGCTGAAATCCGGGTTCTGGTACAAGACAATACTCACAAAAAACGCTAACGTAATCTCCGCGACAAGCCTGACTCTTCCCGGAACCCCCATGCTGCTCCTGGATATCAACTTACGGTAATCATCAAGCAAACCGATGAGCCCGAACCCCACCGTCACCATGAGTGCAATCCAGACATAATCCACGTTGAGCTTTGCCCAGAGAAGTGTTGACACGACAACAGAAAAGATGACAAGGATGCCACCCATTGTGGGCGTCCCCTCTTTCGAAAGGTGAGAGTCGGGACCATCACTGCGTATGGGTTGTTCCACGCTGAGGGAGTGAAGTTTACCGATCACCCAGGGACCGAGGATAAAACAGATGGCCAGGCCGGTTATCGCGGCATATATCGTCCTGAAGGTGATATAGCGAAATACATTAAGCCACGAATATGTATCGCTCAATGAATATAAGAAGTGGTAGATCATAGATCCGTCCTCCCGGTCACACCCGCAAGAAGGGGTGAAATATGGTCCTCTCTCCATGCAGGGTTAGTCTTCAACCAAACTCCTCCATTATTGCGTGGTGAAATTCCTCCATTTTCATACTCCTCGATCCTTTTATCAGGACCCAGTCTCCTTCACCCAATAACGAATGGAGAGTTTCCAATATACCGTCCGGTGTTTCGGCAAAATATATATGGTCCTCCCTGAACCCTTTTTCGATAGCGCCCCTCGCCACAGCTCCGGCAAAATCTCCCCTGAGGAATATACTGCCCGCGCCGGTATCAGCCATCGCCCTTCCTATCTCTTCGTGCAGCCTTTCAGACTCTTTGCCCAGCTCGAGCATATCTCCAAAGATAACAATACTCTTATTCTTTCCCTTTAAATCGTTCAACGTCTTAAGGGCTGCCATTGTCGAGGCGGGATTGGCGTTGTATGTGTCATCAATAACGACCGCTCCATCCTTCAGCGTGTATACATTCATACGTCCCGGTATCTTCTGCCTGAATGCAGACAATCCTTCACAAATCAGATCATATTCAATATCCATGGCGCAGCAGGTCGCCGCGCAGGCCAGGGCATTGTATATATTGTGTCTGCCGACAACGGTCATATCTATCCCTTTGCCTGTTTCCCCTATCTTTAGGGTAAAACTTACACCCCCCTCATTTCTCCTGAATATTCGTTCAGCGCGGACAAACGCGTTTTCATCGATACCGAAACTTATGTTTCTACCCATCCATTGATCCGCCAGTATCCTTGAAAATTCATCGTCTCTGTTGATAATTGCCACTCCATCCTCTCTCAGATTAAAAAAGAGTTTCCCTTTCTCCACCATTACTGCATCCACAGATCCAAATCCCTCGAGATGAGCGGGCCCTATATTGGTGATAACACCTATATCCGGCCCGGCGATGGCCGCAAGCCTTTCTATCTCACCTTTTCTGCTGGTTCCCATCTCGACTACAGCCATTTCATGTTCGGCGTTCATCTCAAGCAGACTGAGGGGAAGCCCCACAAGATTATTATAATTCCCCTTGCTCTTTAAGACGTTTGCGGAAAGCCCCGCCACCGTGGCTATCATCTCTTTTGTTGTTGTCTTGCCGGAGCTTCCTGTTACCGCCACAACTGGGATGGTGAACTTGTTTCTCCATAAATTGGCTATATCGCCCAGCGCACGCAAGGTATCGTCAACAAGAACCACTGAAACATCACTCGATACTATATCTGTTGTCTCCATCCTGCCCCTTTGAACCAGCAGGCCGGTTGCGCCGTTTTTTATCGCGTCCGGGACAAAACTGTGTCCGTCAAATCTCTCACCCGCGAGAGGGATAAAGAGATTCCCTCCGATTACCTCCCTTGAATTCGTAGATAATCCTTCGAAAACACTATCAGGATTCCCCGTTACAAGCGTTCCTTCTGTTGCTGCCACTACTTCTTTCATCTTCAAAACAGGCGACTTCATGGTTTTCAACGCCCACCTTTCGACCTGCGATCGGAAAGGGCCTCCCGTGCGATTATCCTGTCATCAAAAGGGAATTTCCTCGTTCCCATGATCTGATAATCTTCATGACCCTTCCCCGCGACTAATATAACATCAGATTCGCCGGCTACGGATACCGCCAGTTCTATGGCACTTCTCCTGTCAGCAACAATCACATAACCTTTTTCATTGAACCCATTAATGATATCGTCAGGGGAGTACTTGTTCGAATCTGCATCAATCCCCATCTCTATTTCATTTATGATCCCCAAGGGATCTTCCGTCCTCGGATTGTCCGAAGTGATTATGGCCAGATCACTCAAGCCGGTCGCTATTTTACCCATAACAGGTCTCTTCGTGCGATCTCTGTCACCCCCGCATCCAAAAACCGCTATGATCCTGCCCTCTCTAAAATCAGACAGATTTTCAAGCACCTTTTCCAGAGCGTCTCCGGTATGAGCATAATCCACAAATACCGAAGGTTCACCGGCTTCACTCACTCTTTCCAGACGACCTGGGACGATTTTCAGTGCGCCTACACCGGATTGGATATATTCCTCCGGTATCCCGAGCGAGATGGCTGCCGCCACCGCAGCGAGAATGTTGTAGAGATTGAATTTCCCAACCATGGCGGACGATACCTGAAATCCATCATCCTGCCCTTCTATCTTCGCATTCATTCCATCCATGGAGTGGGTGACATCGGAGGGTGACACATCACACGATCTCTCCATGCCAAATGCAACCTTCGGCATTTTTATCTCATCAAGGAGTCTCGCTCCCCACGGATCATCACCATTAACAATCGCTGCTCCCCCACCCATCACATCCGTAAAAAACCTTTTTTTCGCCAGGAAATATTCCTCCATGGTGTGATGATAATCAAGATGCTCTCTCGAAAGATTCGTAAATATACCGACATCATACTTACATTCATCAATCCTTTTCAGGTCAATCGCGTGAGACGAAACCTCCATCACGACATGAGTCACTCCCGCATCAACCATTTCCCTCAGCATTCTGTGGAGGTCAAGCGACTCTGGAGTCGTATGTGATGCGGGAAACTGCTTTCCATCATATCTGTAATTTACCGTCCCGGTAACTCCGGTACAAAACCCGGCCGATTTCAAAATAGACTCGAGAAGATAGGCTACCGTCGTCTTTCCATTTGTCCCTGTGACCCCAATCATGCAGAGGTCGCGGGCGGGGTTGCCGTAAAAATTCTTTCCCAGCCTGCCCAACGCGAGGCGACTGTCTTTCACCCTTATGAAGGTCGCCCCCGGTTCAGTTAAAATGATTTCTTCATCATGTACAATATAGCCCGCTCCACTTTTCACCGCGTCGCGCACGAAATCATGGCCGTTGAACTCCGCTCCGTCAATCGCAACAAAGACGGATCCCTTCCCGCATTTTCTGGAGTCATAGCAAATATCAGAAGCTTCACCGGTATCGTCTCCCGATATTCTCAGGACATCGATTCCATTCAGCAAACGTGAAAGTTTCATCCCGCGCCTCCCTCTTTTCAGACGCCTCTGCCAAACAGGACATAACAGCGCTGATTTTCCACTATCCTGACACCAGGGGCCGGATTCTGTCTTAAAGCCCAGCCACTCCCCGCAATCTTTACATCTATCCCCCGGCCCTGGGAAATCCTCAGCACCTCCCTTATGGACATACCCTCAAAATCAGGAATAACCGACTTATCCACTTGTGTGCTTCGACTGATTATCTCCGTCACAGTGGATGCCTGGATTATTTTTACTCCTTCGTTACCTTCACCTGCGGCAACATCCCCCAGTTTCATACTATTATTGGAGCACCTCAATATCTGTTCCGAAATCTTCCTGAAAACCGGCGCGGCGGCTGTCCCTCCCCATCTGTCTTTCTCCGGTTCATTCAGTACAACAAAAATTACCAGATGTGGATCATCGGCAGGGAAAAACCCGATGAAAGAGGCCTCCACCTTGTCATCCGAGTAACGTCCCCGATCGAAATCAAACTTCTGAGATGTACCGGTCTTACCCGCCACAGAAAGGTTGGCTATGCGTGCATTCCTACCGGTTCCTTCCTCGCCCTCCACTACGTCGGTCATTATTGAAGCAATTCTATGCGAGGTCTCTGGTGATATAACCCGCCTTACCTCTTCAGGTTTAAACTCCTTCACCACCATGCCTTTTTTGTTCACCATGCATCGGACAACGTGCGGCTTCATCAGTACGCCATCGTTTGCTATGGCTGACATCGCTGCAACTAATTGTATGGCTGTGACCGAAATGCCCTGGCCAAAGGCTATCGTCGCGAAATCGATATCATCCCAGTCATTTGAATCTCTCAGTATACCGCTTGATTCACCCGGAAGATCAACTCCCGTCTTTGAACCGAATCCAAACATCTTAATATAATGATAAAATTTTTTCCTTCCAAGTCTCTCCGCGACTTTAATCGAACCTATGTTGCTGGAATATTTAATAATTTCTGCCAAGCTAAGTTCCTGAAATTTTTCGTTCTGCGCATCATGAACAACTCTGTTCCCCACCGTATAAGACCCGTTTTCACAGTCAAATGTATCCGATTCCGCAATAAGGCCTTCCTCAAGAGCGGCAGCGGCCAGAAAGGGTTTGAAAACCGACCCGGGATCAAAACAATCGGTAACCGCCCTGTTTCTTCTGGCATCCGCGGGATATATGGAAAAGGTATTGGGATTGAACATGGGTTCATTGGCCATCGCCAGCACCTCCCCTGTCCGGGGATCCATAACGACAACGCTCCCACCTCTCGCGCCGGTACCTTCAATGGCCTCTCTTAGCTGAGATTCAACAATATATTGAATCTTACTGTCGATGGTCAGGAATAGACTGCAACTACCATCATCCATACCGTCCGCGTTATCACTCAAATAGATTTTCTGTCCCTTGGCATCTCTCCCCCACACAACTTCTTTGGGAACGCCCTTCAGGTACTCATCGTATTTTACTTCCAGACCCTCCAGACCGGTGGAATCCAGACCGGCAAATCCGAGAACATGGCCTGCCATTTCCCTGTGCGGGTAGAATCTCTTGGGTTCCTGTATCAGGTGAACACCCTCCAGATTCAAGGCGCGTATCCGCTCCGCTTTTATCGGAGAAATCTGCCTGGCAACCCAGCGGAAGCTTCCCTGGTTTGAAAGCGCTTTTACAATTTTTTGCCTCTTAATACCCAATATGGACGAAAGCTTCGACGAAACCTTTCTGTGCTCTTTAACATTCGATGGGTCCACATATACAGAATCCGCCATTACAGTAGCCGCAAGCTTCTGTCCGTTTCTGTCGAAAATAAATCTTCTTTCCGGATACAACGTCAGGCTCTTTTTGTGCTGCCCGTCAGCAAGCTTCTTCAGAGTCTCCCCTGAAACAACCTGAAGTTGAAACGCCCTTGACGCCAGCGCCACATACAGCACGAGGAAAAGAATCAAAATCGACGCCACCCTGAATCTCAACCATTTTCCCGATTTCGCACTCATTTTAAGAAAATCACCTGATCCCTTTCCGGATAACGCATCCCAAGCTTGTTCCTTGCTATGGATTCTATATTGCGTGGAGATTTCAGTGTCGCGATCTCAACCTTCAATTTTCTGTTTTCCTCTAAAAGGGAGCTCCCGCGGTGCATCTCCTCGGCTATCCGATAATCGATCTTTGTGATACTTACCCGGAACCACACGGAGACAAGGGCCGTGGCCATGAATACGAGCGCGATCACAATAAGGCGAAACAGCTTCCGTCCTGTTTTTATTTTATCTGCTGCCGCCATTTTCAGATCCTTACAGCCGTCCTCAGTCTGGCGCTTCTCGCCCTCGGATTGAGCCCCGTCTCGGCTTCGCCCGGCATGATGGATTTCCTGGTCAGAACTTTAAGTTTGCTCTTCCTGTTGCAACAACAGACCGGAAAATCCGGGGGACAGACACACCCCTTTTCCCAGGAACGGAATGCGTTCTTCACCATTCTGTCTTCGAGTGAATGAAATGATATTACGGAAAACCTGCCCCCTTTCTTCAGCATGTCAATTCCGTTCTCTATTGCATTGTGTAGATTTGTCAGTTCATCATTGACAGCAATTCGGAGGGCCTGAAAAGTCTTGGTGGCTGGATGTATTCTCTTTTTCTTCAAGTAGCCGGGCAGAGAGCCTGTAATAATCGCGGCAAGTTCACCCGTTGTTCTTATGGGAGACAGCTTCCGCCTTTCCGAAATTGCTCTTACAATCCTTCCGGGCATCATCTCTTCACCATAATCTTTTATGATCTTTTTCAGCTCTTCTTCCGGGAAACCATTCACTATATCTAACGCCGTCAAACCATCTTCCCGGTCCATCCGCATGTCGAGAGGCGCATCCTGAGAAAAACTAAAGCCTCTGTCTGGTGTATCTAACTGGTGTGACGAAACCCCCAGATCCAGCAAGATCCCATCTACCCTTTCAATCTCCAGGCTGGACAATATCTCACTGATGTCGGAAAAATTTCCCTTTACAAGCAGCGTTCGATCCCTGAAAGCCCTGAGCCTGTATTCAACCTCTGACAGGGCATCCCTGTCACGATCAACACCGACAAGAATTCCATCCGGGGCTGTTCTTTCAAGAATCTCAAACGCGTGTCCACCGCCCCCCAGGGTACCGTCAAAATATATTCCACCCGGTCTGCAGCTTAATGAATCTATGGTTTCTCTGAGCAGAACCGGTTCATGGAAGAATGGCCTTATCATATCCCCAGATCAGCCATATAATCGCTGAAGACCTCAACGTTCTGACTGGAACTGTCAATCTCTTTCTCAAACATTTCTCTGTTCCAGATTTCTATGCTCCGCCCCATACCGGCAATAACGATGTCTTTTTCGAGCTTTGCATACTCCCGGAGAGTAGGCGGGATAAGCACTCTTCTCTGAGCGTTGAAAGAACAGTCAACAGCGCCGGACATGAAAAAACGCTGAAATGCACGCACTTCTTTTTTTATTATGGATTGCTGGAACACCTTCTCTTCTATCGCGATCCACTCATTGTAGGGAAAAACCAGGAGGCAGCCATCCCAGTTTGTTATCACCATCCGCTCGTCGTACTTTTCGGTAAAGACCTGACACAGCCTCGCGGGAAAGATAACTCTTCCTTTTTCATCGATGGTGTGATGGTATCTCCCCCTGAATACAGACATTGACAAGATTCCTCCCCACAATTATCCACTTTGCTCCACTTGGTTGAACTATAGAGACGCTTTTCGGCTTTGTCAAGAAAAAAGATTACTATTTTTTTCTTTTAATCTGATATTTTAGGACTGCTTTGTTATGGTTTATAAGGTTGGATGAAAACTGGTGGGAACCATTGTTCTTCGATACAAAATACAGGTAATTTACAGGCGCCGGATACAGGACGGCCATAATCGCCTCTATGCCGGGATTACAGATAGGTCCGGCGGGCAGGCCTTTTATCATGTAAGTATTGTAAGGGGTCCTTTTCCTGAGGTCACTCCTCCTGAGATTACCATCAAAGTCCTTGATACCATAGATAACTGTCGGATCACTTTGAAGTCTCATGCCCTTCTTTAATCTGTTATGGAAAACCGCCGATACCAGGGGCTTTTCTTCACTCGGGCCTCCCTCTTTTTCAATAATGGAGGCAAGGATCACAACCTCATCCGACGTAAGTCGGATATCGTCCACCCTCTCCATCATGGCAGGTGTCAAACCCTTCGTAAACTGCTTCACCATAAATCTTATAATCCCCTCCTCCCCCATTGATTTATCCAGTTTATAGGTATCTGGAAAGAGATAGCCTTCGGCATTCTTTCCCTCTATACCAAGGGTTGACAACAGGCCTCTGTCAGATGCGAGTCCGATAAACCTTTCTCTGTCCACAAGGCCCTCATTTTCAAGACGGGAGGCTATCTGACGTAACGTAAAACCCTCCGGTATAAAAACAAAATACTCCTTGACCTTTCCCTGTACCAGCCTGTCTAACACCGCTGCAGGAGTCATGGCGCTGCTCAATTCATACTCGCCAGGCTTGATATGCTCCGAAGCGTCCTTTAATAACGCCTGGAGGTAAAACGCTTTTTTATGTCTGATCAGTCCAGCTTCTTCGAGTATGTTCACAGTCTCTGAGAAGGAGCTGCCCCTTGGTATCTCCACGGTAAACTCCCTGTATTTAAAATCTATCGGGCTGTCCGCATAATTACAGAAAATCAGACACGACAAGGCCACAATGGCTACGCATATGACAGCTATTATTTTAATCCATCGTACAATGTTCATCTTATTCCCACGGTCTCCGGCAGTTTCAAGTGTCGGGCGTGTCCTTTTTTGAATGTTGTGAATGATGATCCAGGTAATCCTGGAGAATAACGGCTGCCGCAAGCTTGTCAACAACCAGCCTCCTTTTCCTGCGATTCATATCCGCCTCGATAAGCAGGCCTTCCGCTACCTTTGTGGAAAGGGCTTCATTCCACTTCACAACAGGCACGGAAACACCGACTTCAAGAATATCGACGAACCGGTTCACCTTTTCACACTGGATTCCCTCAGTACCGTCCAGCCTGACGGGATATCCTATGACTATTTTTTCAATATTATATTCCGTGACAAGCCCCGCTATCTGTTCAACATCCCTCTTCCAGTACTTCCTGGCAATGGTGGCAAGCCCCCTGGAGGTCATACCAAGTTCATCACAGATCGCCACTCCTATTCTCTTTTCTCCGTAATCAAGGCCTAACACTCTCATAATAGCCGAGACCCTATAGCATACTCGCAATGATATTACAAAACCCGAAAGACAATCCTCTTGTGTAAATCACCAGTTTTTGTTATTGCCCAGAGAACAAAAAGGCAACGCCAACGACAGGTAAAGCTACCGGACAGGAAATATGAAACACATAGTTTTAGGCACAGCGGGGCATGTCGACCATGGGAAAACCGCACTCGTAAAAGCACTCACCGGCATAGACACCGACAGACTGAAGGAGGAAAAGGAACGCGGGATTACTATCGAGCTGGGGTTCGCCCCCCTTGTCCTCCCAAATGGACAGAAGATCGGGATCGTGGATGTCCCCGGTCATGAAAAATTTGTGAAGAATATGGTCGCCGGCGCCGGTGGGATAGATATGGTTGTCATGGTAATCGCGGCGGACGAGGGCGTAATGCCGCAGACACGAGAGCATCTGGAAATATGCGGGCTTCTTGGCATAAGCAGGGGACTTGTGGCTCTCACAAAGGCAGACATGGTGGATGAGGACTGGCTGGCCCTTGTACAGGAAGATATCAAAGATTTCATGAAGGGAACTTTTTTGGAAAATTCTCCGGTAATTCCACTGTCATCAACTACAGGCGCCGGACTTTCGGACTTCCTTGCAGCGCTGAGTGAAATCATTTCCACCCTGGATGAGCGAACAGACTCTGGACTCTTAAGACTGCCGGTGGACAGGGTATTTACCATGAAGGGTTTCGGGACTGTGGTGACCGGGACACTGGTATCCGGAAAGATAGCGGTCGGCGATACTGTGGAAATCATGCCCTACGGAGCAAAAGCAAAGGTAAGGGGCATCCAGGTTCACAATGAGACGTCGGAAGGAGCGGAAGCCGGACAGAGAACGGCCATCAACCTCCAGGGAGTCGATAGGGCAACGATAGAAAGGGGATATGTCCTCACCCACGCCTCCACATTTGAGGCGTCAGATCGCCTGGATATTCACATAAAATATCTTCCCGAAGCCGGAAAAAAACTGAAGAACAGGACGCTTGTAAGATTCCATACGGGGACCAGCGAGACTATTTCGAGGATCATACTGCCGGACAGGGAAGAAATCGAGCCTGGAGAAGAAACATACGCGCAGATTATCCCTAAAACTCCTGTGGTGGCCATGTCGGGAGACAGATTCGTTATTAGAAGCTACTCTCCTGTCACCACAGTGGGAGGCGGAGAGATAATAGACTCTCTCGCAAAAAAGCGAAGAAAACACTCAATGCCGGGCGAAGCAGAAAAGCTCCTCAGAGGAACAGGGGAGGACCGAACAGACGTAATACTGGAAAGGGCCGGCCTTTCCGGCATCTCAAGCCGGAGACTTTCGATAAGGACCGGCCTTTCACCCGGTGAACAGGAAAAGGTTCTTGAGAAGTTGCTGTCTGAAAAAAAGGCCCTCCTGATCGACCGGGATGAGCGCAGGGTTGTCTCTTCCCATGCATATAGAGATTTTCAGGACAGGATAATGCTTGAGATAGAGACATACCATAAAAGACATCCCATGAAAGAGGGACTTTCGAGAGAGGAGCTGAGAACCACTCTCGGAGATTTTTTAGATCCCAAGTTATTTAACAAAGCCCTTAAAGACCTCGAGGATGACAAAAAGGTAGTCGCAGACAAGGAAAATGTCCGGATCGAAGGACACAGAGTCAACCTGAAAGATGAAGAGGTACTGCTCAGGGAAAAGATTACACGCATTTACCGGGATTCCGGCCTGACACCTCCCTCAACGAAAGAAATTATGGAAACATTCTCCAAGGAAAAGGACGCCGCAACCAACATACTGGCCGTCATGACCAATTCCAATGTTCTTGTCAAGGTCAATGAAGATCTGTACTTTTACAGCGAGTCCATCGACAGACTGAAACAGGATTACAGGGAACTCCTGATCAGAGACGGTAAGTCATCACCAGCCAGTTTCAAGGATATGACTGGCCTGTCACGCAAGTTTATAATTCCACTCATGGAATATTTTGATAAAACGAAACTAACCATCCGGGTAGAAAATCACCGAATGCTGAGAGAGAGAACAATTTGAAGGCGCCCACGGAAAAAATCGATGTAAGTTTTTACAATGGGGAAAAGGTCTCCCATATCCTTGAACCAGTTGTCAGGGAGGAACCTGTAGAAATATTCCTGAACAACCGAAAGGTCGCGACCATTGCCTGCACCGGAATTCATCTTGAGGAACTGGCGGCGGGTTTTCTACGGTCGATCGATGCTATCGGAGCTCCGGGTGATATAGAAAAAATATCAACATCCGTCGAAAAATCGCGAGTTGACGTACTGACAAAAGATGAATCCCCCTTGGAACTTGATTCTTCGGAACTATTTATCCTGTCCAGCGGCGCAAAGACAAAGGAATCGGGAAAGGCCCGGAATAACATCACCTCTGATGTTTCCATACCTGCAAAGAAGGCTGTGGAATTCATGGAGGAACTGCTGTCCTCATCCCGACTCCACAAAATGACGCACGGCACGCACTGTTCGGGCCTCGCTGACACGGAGAAGATCATTGTTTTAAGGGATGATATCGGAAGGCATAACACCATTGACATGCTGGGGGGATATACCCTGCTGAACGGCATTGATTGTTCCGACAAAATTATAGTCAAGACAGGAAGGGTTTCCTCGGAAATCGCGGAAAAGGTGTGGACACTGGGCATCCCCATCATAATCTCCCATTCGGTTCCGACCTCCGAGGCGGTCGGCATCTTAAGAAACGCGGGCATCACCCTCGTAGGCCACGTACGAGGAGGGGCTTTTAAGATATATTCCAATGAAAGGCGGGTAAGGTTTTGAACACAAAAAACATCTATGTAAAAGATATACGTGCGGGGGACAGGGTCAGCGATGTATTCCTCGTTATGGAAAAGAATCTGGCGATGTCCCAGAAGGGAAACCCCTATCTGAGCCTTAAACTAAGGGATATAACAGGCGAAGTGGATGGAAGGGTGTGGGACAGGGCGACTGAGATGAACAACATATTCCAGACCGGTGACATAATCCATATACAGTCCAACGCCGTGAACTTCAGGGATGTGATACAACTCTCCATTACAAAGATCAACATCGTAGATGACCCGGCAATCACCCCGACTGATTACCTGCCGTCATCAGCATTGGACGGTTCCGAAATGTTTGAATCTCTCATGGGCATCATAGACACAATAGCTGACCCGCACCTGAAGGCCCTGCTCGAGATAATATTCCGCGATGAAAAGATTGCCGATTCTTTTCAAAAGGCGCCAGCAGCGAAAGGTTTTCATCACGCGTACATAGGCGGACTTCTTGAACATACGCTGTCTGTAACACAACTTCTCGATCTGACAGCAAATCATTATCAACAGGCGAACAGGGACCTTATGATAACGGGCGGGATACTGCATGACATAGGAAAGATTTACGAACTCTCGTTCAAGGGATCTATGAACTATACCGATGAAGGACGACTTATAGGACATATCGTCATGGCGGTGGAACTTGTGGACGCGAAGATTGCCGAAATCGCAAAATTTCCAAAACAGCTTGCGCTTGAGCTCAGGCACATAATCCTCAGTCACCACGGAACCCTAGAGTTTGGATCTCCGAAACGCCCCAAGACATTAGAGGCCCTCATCGTAAACTTCATTGATGATCTCGACGCGAAAATGAATGCGTTTGGGGAATTTATTAACAACTCCAGAGATAAATCAAGCTGGACGCCCTATCACAGACTGCTCGAAAGATTCATATACAGGGGTCAGGGGCCAGGGAGCGGAAACCCGGAAGATGGAGAGTGAGATCGAACTAATACACCCGCGCTCCGAATATGGCAGTCCCTAAGCGCACTATAGTTGAGCCTTCCTCAATGGCAACCACATAATCACCGGACATCCCCATTGAAAGCTCGCGCATTTCGACACCTTTTATATCCTCCGCGATAATCTTATCCCTCAGTTCCCGGAGTGCTACAAAGAAAGGCCTGGCATCGTCGGGGTCATCAAACCATGGTGGCATCGTCATAAGTCCCCGGATCAAAAGATTGTCAAGCAGCGAAATTTGCCTTATCAGATCCGGTGCCTCATCCGGAGAAATACCGTTCTTGCTCTCTTCGCCACTCACATTTACCTCGACAAGGATGTCGGTCACACATCCTGCAACTGCTGATCTCTTGTCAAGCTCCACTGCGAGGGCCATCCGGTCAACGGAATGAACCATATCAAAGAGTCGGACCGCGTATTTCGCCTTATTGGACTGCAAATGGCCTATCATATGCCATTTCACATCTGCATCCATCTTTTCAATCTTTCTCTTTGCCTCCTGGATATAATTCTCACCCATTAAATCCACCCCGGCATCTATGGCCTCCCGTATCCTGTCATCATCAACAGTCTTGGTTACAGCCATAAGCCTAACCTCGGAAGGCTCCCTCCCCGACCTCAGGGCCGCCTCGGCAATTTTTTCTCTTATTTCCCTTATACTGTCCTCTATAACTGACATCATTTTCTCCATTCTGTTTACTTCTTCTCGTTTTATGCCGCGTATAGTATTGCACAGAACATGGTATATGCAAGAATGTTTTTTGAGCCGACCTCTTCGCCCAGAATCCACCGTCTAACAAAAGCTGTTGATATTTGGCTTGGTTGTGTTATGTGGAGCGGGTATCCGGGGACTATTATTCTTACTATGCAGGCCATAAGCAACAAATGTTATGGTTGAAATAAATTGTCAATAATTTAGTATTGTGTCCCCTAATTCGTCTCAGTATTTGAGATCGACGCTATTGAACTTTAGTCCACGTCGTTTTATCAAGAGTTGATTCAGTGAAACGATTTGTCCAGGTTGTTGACGTAAGCCAGCCAAATGTCAAGTAAAAAAAGTGACTTAATATACTGATTTTATAACTTATTCACATGCAAAAACCCAACCGGAAATTACTGATTTTGACTAGTTATGCCTTAATTCGTTTGGCATGGAATAAGTTAAAAATCTCTCAGCGGCTGGTTAGCTGTGGAAAGACCTCTACCTTACACCGCCTGTATTGAGAAACTGCTGCCACAACCCCTTAATACTAATACCGTCAGCATTGTACCAATGTGCTGGGCCTCGCACAGAATCGCTACTAAAACCAACTTTTTTTAATAGCTCCTTTGCGAGCTCACTCATCGAAAAGTGTTCATTATTCCAAATTAGATTCTTGCCTGAAATTTTAGCCTCGTACCCTTCAATCTTATTCCCCTGATAGTCATATAAATATAGAACTTGCCCTTGATTGAGAAGGCCGGATTGAATCAGTTTGGGCAAATGAGTTTTTGGCTGTTTCTTGTTCTTTCTTATTAATTTGTCGGGTTGTGCGGGTTTCGGTACCGGGCTTTGGGGTTCCTTGGCCTTTTGGCTGTCGCCAAGCAAAAGCCTTCTGAGAGTCAGGTTTGGGGTTTCTACAAATGGGATAGCCTTGCTTTGAAGGTATCCAAACAATTCGTCATCGATTTCTATGGTTTGCATCGTTGCCTCCTTATTCTAATTAATTTATAGAACAAGGATAAGACTAATTCTTATTCTTGTCAAGTTAAATTAGAACAAGAATTGAAAAACTAACACTGTCAATAAATGGAATGTTTTACATGATATTGCCATTATAGCACTGAAATGATCCCATCTATGCTTATATCCCAGTACATAAGCGGAAAAACATACCTCAATCCTTCCACTTTGTGATTTATATCATGTTATTATGGAAAATAAGGGAAAATTCAGGCCGGACCCTCGGTTACGGCTTATGGATCAAGTTCGTCAGGTTATGCGCTATCATCATTACGCGTATCGTACCGAGAAAACATACTGTGAGTGGATTGAGCGGTACATAAAATCTCACGGCTGCACAAAACTTCCGGGAGATATGGGAAAAAGTGAAATTGAGGCGTTTCTAGGCCATCTGTCCACACATGAAAATGTTGCCGTGTCAACACAGTTTCAACAGAATGTTTTTTTGAATACCGGGCAGAATCACAAATAATTGAAAATGACTCGAGATAAAAGAATCCCCCGTCCTTGCGCAAGGCGGGGGATTCTGGTTTTTTAGATTATACCAGGAAGCAAGGTCTCCTTACTGTTTTTTCATGTACATGCGCGCTTCCCCGTAAAGTCTCCAGATACACAGGAATACAGCCAGTATGAAAAGGCCCAGCATGAAACTGGGTTCGGTATTGAGCCTGGCGTCAATCCAGCGACCGGCATAGAGGAACATGAACGATGAAGCAACGATTACAAAACCCCATACACTTATCTGTAATATCTGAGAGAGCGTTGTCCTAAGGTTCATTGAATTATGAGTGATCATCATGACTATTTCCTCCTTTCCTAATCGACTCCCCGTCCGAAGACAGGGGGCGAAAACTTAACTTACCAGTGTCTTGAGCGCGTTCACAACAGGCGCCGTGAAGAGCGCAACGAGTATCGCGTAGAGAGCGAAGGAACCGACGGCCTCGCCAAGATACAGTCTGGAATATTTGTGCTTCAGGGACGTAATGATCATTCCTCCAACTATCAGACATCCGAGATGAAAATAGGGAAAATTCCCTGCACCGGTCGCCGCATACTGAGCATAACCGAAAGAAGCGGTTGCCAGCACCACAAAAGCTGCCAGGATTAATGTTTGAAATATTCTTTTCATGGTTTATATCCTCCTTAGGATTATTTCATTTTGACCTTTGATAATGGAATAATCGTGCCAGATGCAGAGCTTCTGGCGAAAATAATTATAACATGCTGAGTATATTGATATTATAGTGACAGGAGGGGCCGGGGGAATATGGTGTAAAATATCGAGATATGCGATTTATTAAAAGAAACGTCCAATCCGGTTTAATGAAATGTTCAGGTCAGTCTCTGCACCCCTGCTGTGGGAAGCACGATCACCACTTCGCACAGTGGAAGACAAGTTACGTTGATGTATGAACCATGGATTTCCCTGATGAAGAAGGATGCCTTTTTTCGGGAGGCATACCCTCCCCTCATCGTCGCAAGGTTTACCTGTCGTTATGTGCCGATTCATCCCTCCTGCTGATCCTTTCTTCTGACAAGGATGGACACTATCTCCCCGGAGAAAAGCGTAATGGAGGCAATATAGAATACCCACAGTGCCGCATAAATCATTGCCTTAAGGGAACCATACACAAACCCTGCCGGGCTTCCTCCGCGGGAAAGATACATTAAGAACAGGTCTCTCGCTATCTCCAGCATGACGGCACATACTATGCCGCCGATAAATGCGTGTATAAATGGGACACTCCTGTTGGGTATAAACCTGTATATCATTGTGAAAAACAAAATGGTGACAGAAAGTGGGATAACATATCTGATCAGAGCGCTGTGAGCCAGCATCCCGCCCAATTCCCAGTGAGTAATATATTCGGTCAGCGTGGTTACTGCTAAGAAAAAGAGGATGGAACATAACCCGATGGGAATTATTGCCACGGACATGAACAGTGATTTGAATTTGCGTCGTTTTTTCGTCACTTTGAATATGGCGGTAAAGGCCGTCTCAAGTGAAGAGAAAAACATCGAGGAAGCCCACAGGAGAAACCCGAGGCTCAACCATCCCACATGACCTGTGATCCCCGATAACCGTTTGATCTCGGAGAGCAGTTTTTCCTCCATATACGGGTGCAGATCCTTTATTAGTCCGGTAACTGCGCCATACGCGCTCTCCGAAGAGCCCAGTATAAGCGAACTTGCAAAGATAATCAGGAACAGTACGGGAATCAGGGAAATCAGAAAATAAAATGCCACTGCTGCGGATAAATTTGGACACCCGTCATCAAAGAATGACCTGACCGCCTCGGCCAGAATTTTGAATATATATATCAAATATCTCATTAAACCCCGCCCAACAATGGTTGTTTTCATTTTCCGGTCGCCTCGTAACTTGAAAATATTCGATTGGACACAGCTTCTTTCTCCCTCGTGGCGATCAGTTTGATCCACACTTCCACGACTCTTCCCTGGTTCTTCCGGCCATCATCTGATCAACTCAAACGCATAACCCCGGCATTTTTCAGTGCGGTTACCACTTCGCACAGGGGAAGACCGATTACGTTAGTGTACGAACCGTGGATCTCCTTTATAAAGAAGGCTGCCTTCCCCTGGACGGCATATCCCCCCGCCTTGTCGTACGGTTCGTTTGTCCCTGTGTACCAGTCTATCTCATCTCTCGAGATATCCTTGAATATAACGCAGGATTCAACGGTATCGTTTACGATTATGCCCTCACCCTCCTTCACAATAGCAAAGCCGGTTATCACCCTGTGTGCTCTGCCACTGAGCATATCAAGCATCTGCTTTGCCTCAACGGCTGTTTTGGGCTTGCCGAGCATTTTTCCATCTATTATCACTACCGTATCCGCTCCCAACACCCATTTATCGGGTTTACCGCGGGATATTTCGAGTGCTTTTTCTCTTGACAGTCTCAGGACATGGTCTTCGGGCGATTCTCCTGCCAGAGATGTTTCATCAATCTCACTCGGAATTATTTCAAAATCCCGGATCAGCTCACCAAGGAGTTCTTTGCGCCGTGGTGAGGCCGATGCCAGGATAAAAGATGAATGCATATTCAATACCTCTTGTCTCTTTCTATAATAGAAACGGGCATCAGGTGAGAACACCGTAATGCCTCGCCACAACAACCCCGGCAACCGAATGTTCAAACCGCGGAGATAACTCTGACCATAACTTTCCTCGTCCTTGGTCCGTCAAATTCACAGAAGAAGATCGACTGCCATGTGCCTAAAATCACATTGCCGTTCTCCACAAGTACAACCTCGGAGGAGCCAAAAAGTGAAGCCTTTATGTGAGCGGCTGAATTCCCTTCAATGTGTCTGTAATTGTCATCGAGAGGAATCGCCTTGTCCAGTTTCATCAATATATCTTTTGGAACATCGGGATCCGCATTTTCGTTAATTGTAACCGCCGCGGTAGTATGCGGTACAAATACATAGCACGCGCCCTCAGTCACTCCGGTCATTTTTATGACAGATCTTATTTCCCTTGTGATATCGACCATTTCAGATCTTGAGTGCGTTTTTACGACAAATTGATCCACACTACCCTCCTCCACAATATCGCGAGCCGCAAATAGCATAATAACCAGCTGGAATCATGCCAAATTTACCTGTTGACTTATTGTGACGCATTGTCTATAATTTTTATAAGTGACTGAAAACGGTATATTCCGACATGTCAGGATTCACGATTAAAAAATTGTCATATCAGGCGGGCATACCATGAAAAATGAACTGTTCTTAAGGGGAGTCCACCTGTTCCAATCTCTCAGTCCCGCTGACAGCGAACACCTTGCCGCATCGCTGAAACACCGTTCTCTGAAAAAGGGAGAAGCGCTGTTCCGCAAAGGCGACGAAGGAACCTCACTTTATATAGTAAAGTCGGGAAGTGTCAAGGTTGTTCTTCCCTCAGAGATGGGGAACGAGATCGCGCCGGCAATACTGGCAGAGGGAGATTGTTTCGGCGAAATGGCTCTTCTCGACGCAATGCCGCGTTCAGCCGATATCGTGGCGCTCGAAGCTTCCGAGTTACTGGCCCTGAATCAAAAAGATTTTCTGACATTTCTGAAGGATAATGAGCCAGCTATACAGGCAATCCTTTCTTATCTCTCAATGCGATTGCGCAAGACAGACGATCTCCTGGAAGACGCGCACTTTCTAAACATATCAACAAGACTTGCGAGACGACTTGTTGAGTTGTCCAACAAATACGGATATCAGAGTGGAGAAAAATCCCCCGTTCAGATTGACCTGCGCCTGACCCAGAAGGATCTTGCCAGTATAGTTGGGACTACAAGAGAAAGCATCAACAAGGAATTGAGAATCCTGCGCGAAAAAGGGATGGTCAACACCGAAGGGCATACCATCCGAATCCTCGACCTGAAGCAACTCAAAAAGCGTGCCAACCTGTAGTTAAAATCCTTGCGTAAAAAACCCTCGGGACTGACTTCCTTCCGGAATTGGATTTCCATAAAACATCAATCGATCGTGTGATGTGTTTCACGCCAAAAGGATGAGGCGATTCATTGCATTCACCAATGATCTTTAGTATATAATCCTTAGTAGTTTCGTTTGCCCTGAAACTTCAGGATTTATTGATAAATAACATGGGGTCACTGCAATGGCTTTATACTCGGAATATTTGTTGGGAACCTTATCAGCGCTTCTGGGCGCCATCGTGGGAAGTTTTCTCAATGTATGTGTCCACAGGATTCCATCGGGAGGATCAATCATCTTCCCAGCGTCTCACTGTCCGACCTGCAAGCATCATATAAGATTCTTCGACAATATACCGATCATCAGCTACATCTTACTCAGAGGTAAATGCAGAAATTGCAATGAAAAAATATCCAGGATCTATCCCTCGATAGAATTACTGACAGCGGTAATGTCTCTGTTTCTATTTCAAAAATACGGCCTGTCATTCGAGTATCTTTTTTCCTTTGTGTTCACATGCACACTGATCGTTGTCACCTTCATTGATTTGAAACACCGGATCGTCCCTGATATGATCACCCTTCCCGGAATACCGCTATTCGCGCTTGCAGCTATCTTCTGCATGAACGTCACCTGTATGGACTCCATAATCGGCATCCTGGCGGGTGGAGGATTTCTGTTCTTGGTCGCCTTAGGATATAAGCTCCTGACAAAGAGAGAGGGAATGGGCGGAGGCGACATAAAACTGCTGGCCATGATGGGTGGATTTTTAGGGTGGCAGTCTCTGTGGTTTGTCATCATGGCAGCATCCTTTATCGGCGCGGTCGCTGGCATATCTGTCATGATCTGCAAGGGGAGGGACTCGAGATATGCTATACCTTTCGGCCCTTTTTTGTCCATCGCTGCGGTCGCCTATATCTTCTGGGGTAATATGGTTATGAAACTTTTGTTTTACAGGTAGATAGAAATGATGGCTGTCTCACCAAAGAAAGCCGGCTTTACGCTGGTAGAGTTGATGATCGTAATTGCAATTATGGCGATTTTAGCCGGCATTGCAGCGCCTAATTTCCAGGCCTATATGGCCCAGAGGAGATTAAACGGGGCAGCAAGGCAGGTAATGACAGATTTGATGGCGGCGAGGATGAAGGCTGTCAGTCTTAACCAGAAGGTAAAGGTTTCCTTCACCAGTGATCATGAATACGAGATATGGAACGATGCAGATGGTAATGGAACCGTTGCCGACGACGAAGGTGATGATACTGAAAGGGACATCCATCCTGACTATCATGATGTAACCTTCAGCGCCTCAGCCGATCCGGTTTTCCAGCCAAGGGGAACTGCAACCTATAGTAAAATTACCTTAACGAGTGCCAGCGGACCGAAAAAATATGTTAAAGTTAGTTCTTGGACCGGGCGTGTAAAAATAGATGACACACCATAACCTCTGTGACAACTGTTAAAATTAGAGGAAGGAAGAATGAACAAGATCGCCAATTCCAGCGGGTTTACACTGATAGAAATCATGATAGCCATGTTTGTCCTTGCGGTCGGTCTTCTGGGTGCAGCGGGTGTGGTGATAACCGTTATCAATGGAAACGCATTGAGTAAGGAGATTACCACCGCGACGACGCTGGCCCAGGATAAAATGGAAGATATCATAAATCTGGGATACTCTGGTACGCCATCATCAGATACAACTACAACGGAAGACTATAATTCTATTACATATTATCCGACATACAAAAGGGTTGCAGATGTAGATGTTGACAGTCCGGCCGCCGCCATAAAAACCGTCGAGGTCAAGGTAGAGTTTCAATGGAAAGGCACCACGCATAACGTTACACTCAAGACAATGGTGTCAGAATAATGAAACATCTCAAGAGAAAAATGGAAAAAGCGCTCTTCTCATCCACGGAAAGCGACCGCGGGTTCACCATGATCGAATTACTGATCGCCATGGCCGTCGGGCTCGTCCTCCTTGGAACCATGTACGGTGTCTTCACCATGCATAGCAAGACGTTTGGTACGCAGGAACGGATTGCCGAGATGCAGCAGACCGCCAGGGCCGCCATGGACATGATGACCAGAGAAATCAGGATGGCCGGATACAACCCGGCAGGTGCAACCTTTGATGGCATACCATATGACGCTGACAAGCTTGAGATATATGCGGATCTTGATGGCAATGGAGATACGAATGGCACAAATGAATATATAAAATATACCATGGATTCGGATTACCCTTTTGAGATCCGGCGAGACACCGGCGGTGGCAGACAAGAATTTGCCTTAAACATTCAATCCTTTAGTTTTGTTTATCTGGAAGCCGATGGTATTACGACGGTAACCACGTCTGCCGACAATAACAAGATTCGACAGATACGAATCACAATAACCGCCAGGACCGCCAGTCCTGATCCGGATTACACGTCCAATGGCGGATACAGGAGTTATACCTTGACATCCGTTATAACCCCAAGGAATCTCGGCCTGTAAAGGGGCAGCATCTTATGAAGATAAAAAAACAGGTTGACGCGACAGGCAACGAAAAAGGGATGGTCCTCGTCGTAGTCCTTTTACTGCTTTCCGCTTTGATCATTCTTGGAACCACGACCATCATGCAGACCTCGACAGATTTGAAGATCAGCGGCAATTACAAGAGTAGTGTACAGGCATTCTATGACGCCGATGCCGGTGTCCAGTATGCCATTGCCAAGATGGAAGAAGGTCTTAAAAGCAGTCCCCAGACGTTTACGCTTCCTTCCGCGGGGAGTCCTGCTACGCTTACATACACAACACCAACCGGTTTTTCTTTTACTATTTCAACCATAGCTAATAATGCAGGTTCAAATACCTACACCTTCACCAGCACGGGAAATGGCCCGAATAACACACAGGCCGTCATAGTAGCCACATTGGGAGGAGACTCCGCCATCAATTACGCGATATTCGGCGACAGTAAATCAGACACAAAAAGTGGCGGATCGACTCTGAGCTATGACAGCGGCAGCACGGATCCGACAAAAAACGATCCTTCAGATCCTTCGTTCGTGAGCACCCATGAGGCCGATATCGGATCTAATGACTGGCTGGTGACCCATAGCGGAGCTTACATTGACGGAGACGGGGGATTAGGCGAACAGGACGATGGTTCTCTTGCAACAGACGGTATCGATACGGGCACAACCTTCTATGGAACGGCCCCTGTCAATGTGGGGAGGATCGATCCCGACCCGTTAGGCATAAATTCCGGCGGCGAGTATGATCCCTCTACCTACGCCACAATCAACGACAACGCCGCCGCCGGACTGGGCACTACTATAAAGACTGCTGCGTCGATTACACTTACGGCGGGAGATTATTACTTCACGGACATCGAGCTGAAATCCGGCGCCGATCTCGTGATCGATCCATCAGCGGGGCCCGTTAACATATTTCTCACCGGCGGCCTAAGCGCCAAGGTTGGTTCGACGATCAATAATACGGGAAAGCCGACGGATTTGTCCATTTATTCCAATTCCAGCACCAAGATTTCACTCGCAAACGACGGTGAATTCAAGGCCTTTGTCTATGCCCCCTTTACGCCTGTGGACATGGGAAACAGTTCGAATACCTATGGCGCCATATGGGCAAGTAATGTAGATGTGAAAAATGGAGGGACCTTTTATTATGACGCGGCACTGAAAGACAAATACATGTCCAATGATCTGCTACTGACTGCCTGGAAGGATGACAGCGCCTGAGTGTAAACCGTTGTATTATCTCCCGGTGAGGTGCAGGTAAAGCCCGGAGGGTACAAGGATTCCAGCTTTCAAGGGGTCCAGGATTCAAGGTTGTCCTATCTCGTTCCCACGCTCTAGCGTGGGAATGCATAATTCTCCTCTGACTTCTGTTTTTTTAACAGTGAACGGTTACCTAATTCTTTATCATTTCACTGGACTCCTCGAACCCTTGAATCCTGACACTGGAATCCTTGGTTCCTCTTGATTTTTTCCCCGTAACCGTCAAAATTTCTTGACTTCAGAATCGTATAATTATATTTTAACATCTCCTTCTGATCCCTCCATGGTTAGATCAATAATGGAGTTTTTATTCAGAGGGGTGTGACGATAAAGTAGATCACTGGTTAAGACCTGTTTTTGTAACTCATGTAACGGTGCATCAGGTTCGCATCGGCATTATGTGTGATATATAAATCCGCAGACTTAATTCAGAATTACTCGGTTTTTCCCTTTTAGGATTCGTCTTTCGATATTATCTGAGGTGATACCGTTAATGATAAACCGGTGTCTTTATCTTGCAAAACAAGTCATTGAAGGTCCGGAAACAAGTGACGGACGTGCAGTGACCATGAGAGGAAATATACACTTCAATGGGCTATGGTTCAGAGAAATCTTTCACCCTCCCTCCTGATCGGGGTGAAGGCAATGATGAAAGTCAGGTGCATGAAATGCGTTTAAGACCGATATTCAGGCAAGTAAACAATGAAAGGGGGATGGTCCTCGTCGTAGTCCTTCTGCTGCTTTCCGCTTTGATCATTCTTGGAACCACGACCATCATGCAGACATCGACAGATTTGAAGATCAGCGGCAATTACAAGAGTAGTGTACAGGCATTCTATGACGCCGATGCCGGTGTCCAGTATGCCATTGCCAAGATGGAAGAAGGTCTTAAAAGCAGTCCCCAGACGTTTACGCTTTCTTCAGCGGGGAGTCCTGCTACGCTTACATACACGACGCCAACCGGTTTTTCTTTTACTATTTCAACCATAGCTAAGAATTCAGGTTCAAACACTTACAGCTTCACCAGTACCGGAAATGCCCCAAACAATGCGCAAGCAGCCATAGAAGCCACATTTGAAAGAGGGTCCGTAATAAATTACGCTGCATTTGGCGATGAATCGGTCGATAACCAGGGTACTTCATCTGTTAAAAGTTACGAACACACGCCCGGAATGACCCTTCCTCCGACAAGCTTCACAGGGGACGGGGATATAGGTTCCAATGGAGATGTGACTATTAAGTCCGGCGCTACAATTGACGGTGATGTAGCACTTGGAGATGATGGAGAAGGTACCGAGGGCACCCTCGATAATAAGGGGATAATCACGGGCGAGGAAGGGACTGATGTAGCCAGGGTCGTTGCAGACCCACTTGGTGTTGTGGATGGGGAATATGCTACAAATTTTACTACCTACAGCACCAGTAATGATAATGCCCTTGCTACCGGGAGCGGGATTTCCGATACTGAGATAGATATAGGCAACGGCGATACTGCGACATTAGTGGGGAAAGCAGGGGGGGCCAACTATTATTTTACAGATATTGTGATTGGAAACGGTGGAACTCTTGATATCGACCCATCAGCGGGTCCTGTCAATATTTATCTGGCCGGTTCTTTAGAGACCAAAAACGGGTCGAGCATCAATGTTTCAAGTGTTCCTGCAGAGTTTTCCATCTTCTCCAACTCGACCGATTCCATAGTTTTCAAACACGGGAGTGACTTTAAGGGGTTGGTATATGCACCTTACGCTCAGGTGGAGATGAAAAACAGTGCGGACTACTATGGCGCCATATGGGCAGGGACAGTATTAATGCACAGCTCGGGAACCCTCTATTATGACACTGGCATGAAAGATAAATTTTCATCAGGTGATCTGACACTCACATCATGGAAAGAAGATAGAAGCTGAGTTTGAACAATTTGAATCTTTTTGTCATGAGTGCCAGAATTTCAGTTGTCAAAATTTCTTGACTTGAAAAGGCCCTCTATATATCATCATATCATCAGAACAAAGTAGATTAAAAAAATGGACGACCGGAGGATTGTGCTTATGGCTACAGATAAGAGATACTGCTCTATATGTGCGTGGAGAGGCACCTGCGCGAAACGGTTTTCAGTTTCCAAAGATTCCAGCGGACAAGTTCATTGTCCCGACTTTACAAGAGATCTTGCCATCAAGGATACCGATACCGATGAAATAAAGAACACGGACAAAAAATGAATTGACAAAGCGGACGAGAAACTTGTAGAAGTGCGCCGTTTTGAGGCTTTTTGAGAAAGGTTGGCCTTCGGGCCAACTTTTTCGTTTTCTGCATAAGAAGGAATTTTAAACAAATCATGAAAAAGAGACTTGCCAGACTACTCGAAGAATCAATTAATACCTGCATTGAAAAGGAATTATTGAAGAAAACTGACATTCCCTTCATAGAAGTGGAGCTCCCGAGAGAGGGCTCTCATGGCGATTACGCATCAAATATAGCCATGGTTTTTGCATCCAGCCAGAAAGAAGCGCCTCGTAAAATAGCCGAGCGTATAGTCGAAAACGTCCATGACAGCGGCCTGCTATTGGACAAAATAGAGATAGCCGGCCCCGGTTTCATAAACTTTTTCATCAAGAACGGCGTATGGTCTACCCTTCTTGAAGAGGTGGACACTCTCGGGGACAGGTATGGTAATTCCGACATTGGAAAAAGCTCCAGGGTCCAGGTGGAATTTGTAAGCGCCAACCCCACCGGGCCACTTCATATAGGACATGCCCGGGGCGCCGTTATTGGCGACACTATCGCCAATATCCTGCAGGCATCGGGATTCTCCGTATCCAGGGAATACTACATAAACGATGCCGGGAACCAGATGAACATGCTCGGAGAATCGGTTTACTACAGGTATCTCGAACTGACGGGTGAAGATATTTTATTTCCCGATGATTGTTACCAGGGCCGATACATCACTGAACTTGCCGGGGAAATTTATGTCAAATTCGGCGATAAGTTCCGTTCAGCCAAGGTGGAGGCGGTTCCCTTTATGACAAAATACGCGGCCGACTCCATTCTCGAGGGGATAAAAAATGATCTTGAAATCCTTGGTGTAACCTTCGACCGCTATTTCAGTGAAAAGGAACTTTACATCAATGACGGCGTTGCAAAGATCCTCCAGAAACTCAGAGGAGAGGGCTTCATATACGAAGAAGATGGCACACTGTGGTTCAAGACAGAGAATTGCGGCGACGAAAAAGACAGGGTCGTTGTAAGGGGAAATGGCGAACCCACCTATTTTGCCGCCGATATCGCATATCATCAGGACAAATACTCAAGGGGTTTTGACAAGGTCATCAATGTATGGGGGGCGGATCATCACGGATATATCCCAAGAATGCAGGCAGGTATTCAGGCCCTCGGCAGAAAAAAGGAAGACCTTGAAATAGTCCTTGTTCAGCTGGTGAACCTCCTCAGGGATGACGTTCCTGTTCCCATGTCCACGAGGGCCGGTGAATTTGTAACCACAAGAGAGGTAACCGATGAAGTGGGAAAAGACGCGGCCAGATATAACTTCCTGATGAGAAGATCAAACAGCCATCTTGACTTTGACCTGGAGCTTGCGAAGGCTCAATCAAGTGAAAATCCTGTGTATTACGTGCAATATGCCCACGCCAGAATATCCAGCATCATGAGAATCGCCATGGAGCAGGGGCACCGGGTCCCAGCCTATGATGATATCAAACCCGACCTTCTTTCCACCCCGGAAGAACACGAACTTGCCAAATTAATCGACGCGTTTCCTGAAATTATTGAAGGGAGCGCAAAAACGCTCGAACCGCATCGCATACCCTATTACATTAACGATCTTGCCTCCACATTTCACAGTTTTTATAACAAGCACAAAGTTGTTTCCGACAACGCCGAATTGACGAAAGCCAGATTGTTCCTGATCAAGACTACAGCAACAGTAATCCGAAATGCCCTCAAATTATTAGGAGTTTCCGCACCCGAACGTATGTGAAAATCGAGGACAAGCTAATGCCGCAGAAAACCGGAGATTTCGAATTCAGACTTGGCAGATTCGGGTTAATCTTTATCACCCTGGTCATCGCATTGCTTTTTTTGTTCTTCTTTGTGTGCGGGGTAATGGTAGGAAAAAATATTGACAGTTATCCTAAAAAGATCACCAGAGACATACCCGGCGCCATAAAGCAGAGATTTGTAAAAAGCGGTGTTATTCCGACTGATACAGACAAAGATAAAAGCGATGATTTTGAATTCACTTTTTATGACAAGCTTAAGGGAAAACATAAAGATATAAAGAAGACCTCTACCGCGAGGATGAAAGAGAAACCCTCTACCAGATCGAAGCCACATGAGAGGAAACAGCCTGGTGGAAAATATGTAATCCAGATTGCATCATTCAGGGATAAGAGCCGGACAAAAGTCCTGCAGGCGAAGTTATCCGATATGGGTTATTCTTCAACCGTTGATGAGATTAACCTGCCCTCAAGCGGAAAATGGTTCCGCGTAAATTTGCGCGGGATTGCGACACATGATGATGCGAGAAAGATTGCATCTCTGCTGGAAAAGAAGCTCCGCCGCATCAAGTGTCTCATTCTACAAAACACAAAATCAGGATAGACCACCATGTTTGAAAATTTGACCGAGAAACTGGACAATGTCTTCAAAAGACTCCGGGGACAGGGTATCCTCAGCGAGGAAAACGTAAAAACCGCCATGAAAGATATCCGTATGGCGCTCCTTGAGGCGGATGTCAATTTCAAAGTAACCAAAGAATTTATCGAAGATGTCAGCGAGAGAGCTGTAGGGCAGGACATCCTGGACAGCATTAGTCCCGGTCAGCAGATAGTCAAGATTGTCCATGACAGGCTCGTTGAACTGATGGGAAAAGAAAGTAGCCACCTGAACCTTTCCAACCGTACCCCCGCTCCGGTCTTGCTCGTAGGCCTTCAGGGATGTGGCAAGACAACAACCGCATCAAAACTCGCGCGTCATCTGACTGACCATGGTCGCAGGGTTTCCATGGTTTCTGTCGATATCTACAGACCAGCCGCCATCGAACAGCTGAAAATCCTCGGAGACAGAACCAATACAAATGTTTACGATTCAACGGATCGGAGCGATCCGGTAACCATCTGCGTTGAAGCAATTGAAGACGCGAAAGCGAACGGCTTTGACACACTGATCATTGACACCGCGGGCAGGCTTCATATCGACGACGAACTGATGGACGAACTGAAAAGAATAAAAGACACTATAAGCCCATCTGAGATACTCTTTGTCGCCGACGCAATGACCGGACAGGATGCCGTATCCGTAGCTGAAGAATTTGACAACCTCTTAGGTATAGATGGCGTGGTGCTGACAAAAATGGATGGCGATGCACGCGGAGGGGCGGCGCTGTCCCTGAAAAAGGTGACTGGAAAACCTGTCAAGTTCATCGGCGTTGGTGAAAAGACAGATGCACTGGAGGTCTTTCACCCCGAACGTATGGCTTCTCGGATTCTTGGTATGGGCGATATATTAACCCTCGTTGAGAAGGCCCAGACGACAGTAGACGAAAAAACCGCAAAAGATCTGGAGAAAAAGATACGAAAGGATTCATTCACCCTTGACGATCTGAAAAGTCAGCTGACACAGATCAGGAAGATGGGGCCACTTCAGGATATTCTCGGGATGATACCGGGGCTTGGAAAAATAAAAGCCCTTAAGAACGCGACCCCGGACGAACGAGATCTGATTAAGACAACAGCCATCATCGATTCCATGACAAGGAAGGAACGTATAAATCACAAGATCATAAACGGCCAAAGAAGGCAAAGGATCGCCAAAGGAAGCGGCACCACAGTGCAAGATGTCAACAAGGTCCTCAAGAATTTTATAGAGATGAGAAAAATGATGAAAAAATTGACAAAAGGTGGAATGAAGTCCATGACAAGGGGCAATTTCCCCTTTAAATAAGCTGACAGATGTGTTAGAAGGATACATTGAACTAAATTTTATTATCAGGAGGTAATAACCCGGCGAATGGCAGTTAAAATAAGATTGACGCGAATGGGCGCAAAAAAGAAACCTTTCTACAGGATTGTGGTGGCGGAAAACGAGGCTCCGCGCGATGGCAGATTCATCGAAATCGTTGGAAATTACGATCCGATGAAGGATCCGGCTGAGATAAACCTCAAGGAGAATCGGGTGACTGACTGGCTGTCAAAGGGAGCCAAGCCGACTCAGACAGTGTTGAGTCTTCTCAAAAAGAAGGGGCTTATTGCATCAAAGGCGGAGAAAGCGCGGACAGAGCGTTAGTGCAACAGACGATCTACATCTTACTTACTCTTAAGAATCAGTGGAGGTTGCTACGATGAAAGATTTGGTCAAGTACATGGCTCAGGCTTTGGTAGACTATCCTGATGATGTTGTATGCACAGAGGTAATCGGTGAGCAGACCACTGTCATCGAATTGAGGGTCGCGAAGGATGACTTGGGTAAGGTTATTGGGAAACAGGGTAAAACCGCAAAGGCAATGAGAACCATCTTAAGTGCTGCATCGGCCAAGATACATAAAAGGGCGGTTCTCGAAATCATTGAATAAGTGAACAACCTGCTTGAGATAGGAAAAATCGTCAAATCCAGCGGTCTTAAAGGCCGCCTAAAGGTTCTTTCATATTGCGAATCAGCAGAGGTGATTAAAAAGCTGAAACTTGTTTTCGTAGGTGAGGATGCGGGGCACGTATCCCCATTTACCGTCAAGAGAACAGGCGTGAAACGAGGGTCATTTTTCGTAGAGCTTGAAGGTGTGGACACGCTTGAGGCAGCCGGTAAACTGGCGGGGCACCATGTCTTTATTCCCTCGAAAAACCTTCCTGACGGCGAGTATTACTGGAAAGATGTAATAGGGCTTCGTATCGTTACAGAAGAAGGCCGGGAACTGGGTCGTGTAACATCTATTCTGCCTACGGGAAGTAATGATGTCTATATATGCAGTGGGGGTGAAAGGGAAATCCTCATCCCTGCATTCGAAGACGTGGTAGAAAGAATAGACATCAAAAATGGCGTTATGGTTGTGAAGCTTCCCGAAGGGCTGCAAAATGATGATCTTTGATATTTTATCCGTCTTTCCGGAAATGTTTCAATCCGCAATCGGCAGCAGCCTTATGAAGAAGGCCATTGAAAATGGCCTCGTTGAAGTAAATCTCCACAACATCCGGGATTATACCAGTGACAGACACAGGACTACCGACGATGCCCCTTTCGGAGGAGGGGGGGGAATGGTCATGAGGGTGGAACCTGTTGCAACTGCCCTGAAGGCTATTGTACCTGACGATAGCAGACCGCTTATCATTCTTCTCTCGCCCCAGGGAGATACTTTCAAACAGAGAGACGCGGAAGAACTTTCTCAATATTCCAGGATTGTCCTTATATGTGGGCACTATGAGGGGATAGACGAGCGGGTCAGGGAACACCTCATTGATCGAGAGATATCCATTGGGGACTATGTCCTGAGCGGCGGGGAGTTGCCCGCGATGATTTTGGTGGACGCGGTTTCGCGTCTTGTGCCCGGTTTTGTGGGAAACAGCGAATCAGTATTGCTCGATTCTTTTTCGACAGGACTACTTGAAGGTCCCCACTATACGAGGCCCAGGGAATATGAGGGCTGGGGGGTACCGGAAGTTCTGCTCTCTGGACATCAGAAGATGATAGACGAGTGGAGGCACAGGGAATCCCTCAAAAGGACGCTACGGAGAAGACCTGATATGCTCGGGCAGGCTGATCTTACAAACGAGGACAAAAGGGTGCTTGATGAACTCAAGTCGGGGGACCCTGATCTTGTATAAGAACCTTTATATTGCTCTCTTACATTACCCCGTTTACAATAAAAGAGGCGCTGTGGTTACAACGGCGGTAACTAATCTCGATATACATGATATATCAAGAGCCGCAAAGACTTATGGTGTGAGAGCTTTTTACATCATAACGCCGATAGAGCAACAACGAGTGTTCGTCGAACGTATTCTGCAGCACTGGCAAAAGGGATATGGCGCCACCTATAACCCTTTCAGAAAACAGGCCCTCGACGTAGTAAGGCTGGAGAGCTCCCTTGATGATACGATAATTGCTATATCGCGGGAGACCGGGCTCAGAGTTAATGTGGTGTTTACAAGCGCTTCACCCCGGAAAAATTGCCTGACTTGTGAAGAGCTGAGAGAAAAGATTTCGGAAAATCGCGAGACGTTTCTGTTAGTCTTTGGAACAGGCTGGGGAATAGCTGAAGAGGTTGCTGCAAAGGCTGACATCTTTGTGGAACCTATAAAAGGAAACTCGGATTACAATCACCTGTCCGTCAGGTCGGCTGCAGCCGTCACGCTCGACAGATTGTGTGGACAATAACTAATGATTTTTTAGAGGAGGATTTTGAACTATGAATGTTCTCGACATGCTTGAGAAAGAACAGATGAGAGCAGATATTCCCGGTTTCAAACCGGGGGATACCATAAAGGTGCATGTGAAGATTATAGAGGGCCAGAAGGAAAGGCTTCAGGTTTTTCAGGGATCCGTCATTCGAAAAAGGGCGGGACAAAACCGCGCCACCTTCACCGTCAGAAAGGTATCTTCCGGCATAGGTGTCGAGAGGACATTCCCTCTCCACTCACCCATTATTGACAAAATCGAGATTGTAATGCACGGAAGGGTAAGGCGTTCAAGATTGTACTATCTGAGAGGACTAAAAGGTAAAAAGGCAAGGATAAAGGAACTTGGCAGAAGGTGAAATGCATGCATTTGAGCTGCGCTCCAATCGTCTTGGTTTTGACACGATTGCCGGCGTGGATGAGGCTGGAAGAGGGCCTCTCGCGGGTCCGGTTGTCGCGGCCGCAGTAATCCTTCCCTCAGGCTACACGAATGGGGAGATCAGAGACTCGAAAAAGCTGACTCCCCGAAAAAGGGAGGCCCTGTACAAGATAATCAGTGATGACGCCGTCTCCATTGGTCTTGGCGCTGTAGATGCTTTTGCAATAGACAAAATCAACATCCTGCAGGCAACACTGGCAGCTATGAAAACAGCTGTTTTAAATCTCTCCCCCCAACCTGATTATATCCTCATAGACGGAATAAATAGTATCGACATACCCATCCCGCAGGAAACAATCGTCAGAGGAGATTCCCTGAGCGTTTCCGTTGCGGCCGCTTCCATAATTGCCAAGGTATCAAGGGATCAGATCATGGATAGATATCATGTCCTGTATCCCCAGTATAACTTAATAAAAAACAAAGGTTACGGCACAAGAGAGCATCGCGAGGCAGTCAGAGAATATGGCCTGTGCAAGATCCACAGAAGATCTTTCAAGATCAAATAACATTGTGAAGGGCAGAGAGGGCGAAGATATAGCGGCCGCCTGTCTGCGAAAAGAAGGCTATAGAATCATTGAACGAAATTACAGATGTCGTTATGGAGAAATCGACATTATCGCCATGGATGCCGATGATATAGTCTTTGTCGAGGTGAAGAGCCGAAAGTCGGATAACTTCGGATCACCTGAAGAGGCAGTCGGAATAACCAAACAGAGAAAGATTTCAAGAGTAGCTATCAATTATCTACAGGAAAAAAAACAATTCGACCATAATGCAAGGTTCGATATTGTGGCAATAAGATTCATGCCGCAAGGGAACCGGGTAAGACTTATAAGGAATGCCTTTGACCTGAATCATTAGCCGCAAACCGCCATGCAAAAAGGTACATTATACATCGTAGCCACCCCCATCGGTAATCTAGAGGATATAACCCTGCGAGCCATCCGCATCCTCGGGGAAGTCCAATTGATCGCCGCCGAAGATACCCGCCGTACAAAGATTCTTCTTGATGCTCATGGGATTGACACGCCCCTCTCCAGCCTACACGACCGGAACGAGCTGAAGAAGAGCGTCCATCTGATAGCCAAGCTGAATGACGGTATGGATATCGCCTATGTTTCCGACGCGGGCACCCCCGGTATATCCGATCCGGGATACATCTTCGTCAAACATGCCATCTCTGAATCAATCAGGATCGTTCCTGTTCCCGGACCGGTTGCCGCGATCGCCGCGCTCAACGTCTCCGGCCTTCCAATGGACAGCTTCATCTTCTTCGCGTTCCTGCCCACCCGCCGCGGAAAGAGAAGACATCTGCTGGAATCCATCAAAGAAGAAACTAAGACAATGGTCTTCTACGAATCACCCAATCGACTTGTCTCCACCCTTCAGGATATCAGCGATATCCTCGGGGACAGACAGATTGCCGTGTCCAGGGAATTGACAAAAATATATGAAGAAACACTGCGCGGAACGGTAAGCGAGGTCAGTGAATCTCTACTGGGGAAAAAGGTAAAAGGAGAAATCACACTGGTAATTTCGGGAGCCGCGAAAAATTCCAGCAATTCGGGATATCAGGTCGAAATACTGGCAAGATTTAAGGAAGCACAAAGAGACCCCGGACTCTCCACGAGAGATATCATAGATGCCCTCTCTGAAGAAATGGACATACCGAGAAAAGAAATATACAGGCAAGTACTCAATTTCATGGATGAAGATACAAATAAAGAAGCCTCCCGACATCCCTCAAAAGATACGGTTCCTGGATAGGGGTAAAATGGTGGTTCACGTAGTCGATAGTCTCGACCAGATCCCCGACCTCAGTCATCAACCTCCTCGAGAAGTTCTTTTATGCCAGCCTTCACAAGCGCGAGATTAAAAATTAATTTAATCTTATTTGCGCCTCTGGCATCGACAAAGGTGTTGTCAAGGGATAACTCGGCCTTTTTTAAGACTTCTATACTTCTGTCCATCAGTATAAAGTGGTAGTTCAGCGCCCCAAATATGAGACCCCCTCCAATTACGAGTAAAATCAATATTTTTTTCACGATAAACCTCCATTAATTTAAGTCGGCAAAGTAAGGATGGGGGTAATACGGTGTAGCATTTGTTTTCATCAGTTGAACCTCTGCCCCTTTGAACCCTTCTTTGCAGTTTGTTTGCATTTCACACGGATACCCTGATCCCTGACCTTTTGAATCCTCCTGCATTAATTGCAGATAACACACTTATTTTGTCCTGGTTTACTACAATTAATCGGGAGCAAATTCAACCATAATACTTGACATAAGAATTTATGGCTGGTATGACCTCTGACCAGAGGAGATACGCATAATGGAAGCGAATAAACCTTTCCACCCTGCCCGGCACACGAAATACAGCCTGGTGACATCCATACTTGACGGCACCTATCCTCCAGGGTCGAATCTTCCGAACGAACGGCTGTTCGCAGAGCAGATCGGAGTGACAAGGCAAACCCTCAGGGAAACTCTCCAGCGTCTCGCAGCCGAAGGATGGGTTACTATCCGGCATGGAAAATCCACCATGGTTAACGACTACTGGAAGGAAGGCGGCCTGGGTCTGCTCAGCTCTCTTGTAAAATATGGAGAATCTCTTCCCCATGGATTTATCACGCACCTTCTTGAAGTCAGGGTCACCCTGCTTCCTCCTGTCGCTCGTCTTGCCATCGCCAACTCACCAGAGGTCTTCCGGGCACATCTCAATCTCTCAGGGAATCTCGGGAGCAAGGCGTCGGCCTTCGCGGACTATGACTGGGGACTACAGGTATTATTCGTCAGGCATTCCGGAAACCCGATATATCCCCTGATTCTCAACGATTTCTCCGCCATCTTCAAGGTCATGGCGCTTCGCTACTTCAGCCTCGAAGAGGGACAATCGTCATCACGCGATTACTACCTTCAACTCCTACGTTCGATTGATCAGGAAAGAGGAGACCCCGAGCAGATTGTCCGTTCGGTGCTGGAAAAGAGTATCAGAATCTGGAAAAAGGTAAGCGAATACAATAAACATATTGAGGCTTAAAAAAATGGAAATTAACAACCTGCAGGAAAACTGGGATCTTGTTGTAATAGGGGCCGGCATAACTGGTGCCGGAATCTTCAGAGAGGCCACACGCATGGGTCTCAACGTGCTCCTTGTGGACCGGAAGGATTTCGCATGGGGAACATCGAGCCGGTCCACAAAACTGGTTCACGGCGGGTTGCGGTATCTCAAAGGCGGTCACTTCCTGCTCACAAAGGCATCTGTTGATGAACGTGAACGGATGCTAAAAGAGGCCCCCGGACTGGTTGAGCGGGTAGGATTTCTCTTGCCCGTCTACAAGGGTGTATCGCCCGGCAAATTATCTCTAAATATCGGCCTTATTATCTACGACCTCATGGCTTGTGAAAAACAACACCGGTTTTACGACACAGCGGATTTTTCAGCACTTACCCCACACCTCAAGAGAAAGAATCTTGCGGGAGGGTTTCATTTTTATGACGCCCAAACTGACGACGCGAGGCTCGTGCTGCGCCTGATCAATGAAGCCGGCACAGCCGGCGGCTGCGCCCTGAATTACACGGCGGCAAAAGAAATACTCCGCAATGGTAATGGGCAGGTCACGGGAATATTGATTGAAGATACAGAAACCCTTGAAACAAAAACGCTCTCGGCAGGTGCGATCATCAACGCGACTGGATCATGGGCAGAAGAATTGCATCCCTCACCTGATAAGAAGCAACACCTGCGTCCTCTGCGGGGAAGTCATATCGTTTTTTCCTCTTCGGTTATCCCGATTGACAGTGCAGTGACCATGGTTCATCCCACCGATAACAGACCTGTATTCCTGATCCCGTGGGAAGGAGCTGTGCTCGCTGGAACCACCGATGTTGACTACGGAAAAAACATGGATGATGAACCTTCGATCACAAGAGAAGAAATATCATACCTGATGGAAGCCATTCATGCGTTCTTCCCCTCCCTTGATGTGTCCGCGGATAACTGCATATCAACTTTCGCGGGAATCAGACCGGTGCTCAGTGAAGGCAAACTTCCCCCATCTGAAGAATCACGCGATTATGTCGTCTGGAAAGACAGGGGACTCGTCACCGTGACTGGTGGAAAACTGACAACATTTCGCAAGATGGCGTGGGACACACTTAAGATGGCCAAACCTTTCCTGCCACCTGTCCGATTTGTCGGGAGAAACGACCCGGTCTTCTCCCCCGTTCCCGACACAATCCCGGAAGAAGATTTTGGACTGACCGCCGAGACGTGGCGACGACTCTATGGCCGGTATGGAAGGGTCGCGGATGAACTCGTGAAAACAGCCGCAACCGCCGATCTTACAACCATCCCGGGCACCTTTACGCTGTGGGCGGAGCTGCCCTTTACGGCAAAGCATGAACAGGTAAAACATCTTTCCGACCTTCTCATGCGGAGAGTGCGCATAGGGTTATTGACACCAATGGGAGGTAAAGAGTATATTACACGCATACAGAAAATGTGTGAATCGTCGCTGCCATGGAATAAAGACCGCTGGGAACGGGAGATAAGAGACTATCTTGATCTGTGGAGACAGTCCTATTTCATCCCTGACAGGGAGAAATAGTAATCAGCAAAAAACACCGGGGGTGTATCATGGAAAACAAGGATCTGCTTCTCTCCATTGATAACGGCACACAGAGCTTAAAGGCCCTGATATTTGACCTGAAGGGCGAACTCATCGCAAAGGAACAGGTTGTATTTGAGCCCTACTACTCTGAAAATCCCGGATGGGCTGAGCAGGACCCTGATGTCTTCTGGCAGGCATTGTGCCAGGCATGCCAGGGCATATGGAAACAGGGGAACTACAAGGAACGTATTGCCGGCGTATCAATCACCACACAGAGAAGCACGGTAATAAATGTCGATGGCAACGGCAAACCACTTCGTCCTGCCATGATATGGCTGGATCAGCGCAAGACATACGGACTGCCGCCCCTTGGCGGAATATGGGGCCTGCTGTTCAAGCTTGCACGCGTCAGCGATACGATATCCTATCTCCAGACCGAGGCGGAGGTAAACTGGATCCGCACATATCAACCTGATGTCTGGCAGAAAACACACAAGTATCTCCTCCTCTCCGGTTATCTTACCTACTTGCTGACAGGAGAATACGTCGATTCCATAGGCTCCCAGGTGGCCATGATACCATTTGATTACAAGGGTCTGCGCTGGGCGCCTCGCCGGGACTGGAAGTGGAAGGTCCTTCCTATAGCGCGTGAATTGCTCCCCGAACTAATTCCCCCGGGACAACCACTTGGAAGCATCACCCGGAAAGCCTCGGAAAAAACGGGGATTCCGGAAGGCCTCACCCTGATAGCGGCAGCCGCAGACAAGGCGTGCGAGGTAATAGGATCTGGCAGCCTCGAACCTTCAACAGGCTGTCTGAGTTACGGCACAACCGCCACCATCAATGTCACAAGCAGGAAGTATGTAGAAGCGGTACCTCTGCTGCCAGCCTACCCCTCCGCGATTCCGGATTACTATGCCTTAGAGGTTCAGATCTACCGGGGATTCTGGATGGTAAGCTGGTTTAAAAAGGAATTCGGCCATCTGGAAGAGCAGGCAGCGTCCCTGCAGGGAGTAACTCCGGAGACACTTTTTGACAAACTTATTGACGATATTCCTCCCGGCTCCATGGGGCTGGTGCTGCAACCTTACTGGACCCCCGGCATAAAACTCCCCGGACCGGAGGCCAAGGGCGCGATAATCGGCTTTGGCGACGTGCATACGAGGGGACATGTCTACAGGGCTATTCTCGAAGGCCTGGGCTACGCACTCAGGGAAGGAAAGGAGCGGATAGAAAAACGAACCCGTATCCCTATAACGAGCCTCCGCGTGTCCGGAGGCGGTTCACAGAGCAGAAACGCCATGCAACTGACAGCGGACATCTTCGGATTGCCGACAGCCAGACCTCATATCTACGAAACATCAGGCCTGGGAGCTGCGATAGATACCGCTGTCGGACTCGGCCTGCACAGTGATTTTGAATCGGCGGTGAAGACCATGACTCATGTGGGCGAAGTATTCGAACCGAACCGAGAAAATCAGCAGCTCTATGAGCAGCTCTACAACGATGTTTATCAAAAAATGTACAAGCAACTGAAACCACTCTATGAGCGGATAAGGAAGATTACAGGATATCCCAAATAACAAATGGGGGCGATCATGGGTAAAAAACGTGAGGTAATATTTTCCGACACAAACCGGGGTATTGCCTCCGCGGTCAGTGAAGTCTTTGAACACTTCGGTGGAACCGACTCACTCCTGAAATCCAGCGGGGATGTCTATCTCAAAGTAAACGCGGTAGATCTCAAGGATTATTCATTCACTGATCCCGAGGTAATCCGTGAAACAATACGATACTTCAGGGACAACGGCGCCGGAAATATATATGTCATAGAAAATTGCACCCAGGGCAATTTTACGAGACTGGTGTTCAAGGCAACCGGCATAGAAAAGGTGTGCAGGGAAACAGGTGCCATACCCGTATATCTGGATGAAACCGGAGCCTCGCCCATTTACCTCGAAGGCATGCAGTCTTTTATCGACATTTCCTCCTTTGTCTATGAACGCCTCGTGGAAGATCGCGAAAGGAATCTGTATGTTTCCATTCCGAAGCTCAAGACCCATTCCATGTCGCAAGTAACATTTTCAATCAAAAACCAATTCGGGTTTGTCCACCAGGCAAGCAGGATTGCCGATCACAACTTCAGACTGCATCAGAAATTCGCGGATATTTACCGCGTGGTACGGCCTGACTTTGCCATCATAGACGGAATCATAGCAACCAACCATGGACATTATATCGCAAAGAGCAACGTCGAAGAATGCGTAGTACCGATGAACTGCCTCATCGGGGGAGACGATCCACTCTCCGTCGACGTGGTCGCCGCGGCCTTCCTCGGCTTTAAACTGGAAGAGGTGAAGCACCTGTCCCTCGCGGCGCAGACCGGCACGGGAGAAGGGAATCTGGATAATATTTCCATCGTTAACAGGCATCTGTTTGATGAACGTAAAAAGGACCTAACCTGCGAACTGCTGGACATCTTCCCGTCAGACCTGAAGATCCTTCGCGGGAGAGAACGATGCTGCAAGGAGGGTTGCAGGCGAAACACAGAAACAGTGGTGGAAGTTTTTTTCTGCGATCACAACGGCAGAGGTGATTTCACCATCCTCATGGGGAAGGATATCGACCCCGAAGAGGTGAAAAGAATAACTGGTCCGGTCCATATAGCGGGAAGTTGCGCCATTCAGGACTGGGGCATGGAACTGGTACGTCGCCTCGGCAAAAAGAATGTCACGATGAGTCACGGGTGCAATAATCTTGCCGAAACCGTATACGCCCTCGGCAAACACATGGGGATAAAACCGCTGCAACTCGCCGGTCTGAATCCTGTAAGTTCACTTGTCGCTCTCATTACGGCGCGGGCGAAAGGCACAAAGGCCATTATTCCGCCCCTGTTATGAAATTGTGTGAAATTGGGGACGGGTTCACATTAAATCAGGAAATTTCGGAAAAGGCAAAACGATAGACCTTGCCCCCCCTACTTGACAAACAGGGCATCCGCCACTTTGGGCATGCCATCCGTAATAATTATGGGGTTCAGGTCTATCTCCCTTATCTGCGGAAAATCCAGTGCCAGACGGCCAAGGGCCACAAGCATGGCCGCTACGACATCCATATCCACGGGTTTCATGCCACGATAAGGGCCAAGCATGGCGCGTGAAGACAGGGTTTCCATCATAGAGACAGCATCATTATGACTTAGTGGCGCAAGACGTATCGCGTTATCCTTGAGCGCCTCGGTAAACACCCCGCCAAGTCCAAACATAATACATGGGGGAAATCCCGGAGCGTAGGTCATTCCGGCCATGAATTCCCTGTCCCCTGCGAGCATTTCCGACACCAGTATGGGGGATTCGCCATCATTCTTCCTTATAGAATTGAATGCCTTCTCAAGCGATTCATCATCTTCTATACCAAGGTGTACCATCCCCCGTTCCGTCTTATGCATGATATGCGGAGAACATATCTTCAGGGCAACCGGATATCCTATGGAGCGAGCATAGCCGATGGCCTCGTCAAGTGTATTGGCAAGGGCCTCATCGGTAACCGGAATACCGTACGCCTTCAATATTCTTTTTGCCGTATATTCATCGAAGGCGTTTGTGCTTACACTATCAACGATATTTTTGACATTTTCCGGCATCTCCAGATTATCATCCGTCTCGTCATGCGAACGGTTCTTTATGAGAAAGTGCTCGTACAGGGCGGCCATCGCTCTGCCCGCCTTTTCCGGCGAATCAAAAGTGGGGATACCGTTTTCATTGAAGACGCGCACTGGCCGATCCTCATTTCCGAAAAAAGATGAGATGATAAGAGGTTTTTTATACTTAAGTGGCATATTTATAAGTTTATCCAAGTCTACTTCCCTCAGCGTCAAGAACTCCTCCCTTGAAATATCTATTATTGTCCTGACCGCAGAATACATCATGTCCATCCACCCGGTACCCATGATGCCATGTATTATGATACCATCTATCTCCTCAGCATCGAAAAGAACACGCGGAATCTTGTCTGCCATCACCGACATATCCAGATGAAAGGTAAGATCCACAGGATTCATGGCGCTCGCGTGACGTGGTATGAACTTCCTTATCTTCTTCTGGACTTCGGATGAGAATTCCGGAATCTCAAGACCATGTTTATTACACGTGGTGGCTATGCCTGTGCCGGGCCCGCCAGAATTCGTAAGAATACCTATGTGTGTCCCCTTGAGCGGAGGCTGTGAGGCAAGGGCCCATCCTATCCCGTACACATCTTCAATGGTATCAACCCTGATTATGCCGGCCTGTTTAAAAAGCCCGTCATACACATAATCGGGGCCTGCCATTGAGCCGGTGTGACTGGACACGGCACGCGCGCCCGCTTCCGTCCCCCCCACATACTGAGCAACGATGGGTTTCCTCGCGCTTATCTCCTTCGCAACCTTCAGAAAATCCCCTGCCCTGTTTATGCCTTCAATATACAGTGCAATGGCTGTTGTCTGCTCATCATCCCCAAGGTATTTCAGACAATCCACAATATCAATACTTGTTCCGTTGCCTACGCTGATTGCCTTGCTTATTGTTATCCCACGCTTATGGAGGTACGGCAGGGTCTGAGTAACATACGTTCCACTCTGTGATGCGATACCAAGCTTGCCATAAGAAACCTTAATGGGAGCCACCGTTAGATTCAGTGGAAGCTGTGTGTTTATTATACCCACACAATTTGGACCTATGAAACGCATCCCGTACCGCTGTGCGATATCAGAGATACGACTCTCAAGAGACTGTCCTTCCTTGCCGGTTTCTCGGAATCCGCCACTTATAATCACAGCATATTTTGTTCCGAGTTTGCCGAAATCCTCCAGCATATCCGGCACGAGCCCGGTAGGAACAACGAGGATAGCGAGATCCGGGGCATAGGGCAGATCGCTTATGAGAGGATACGCCTTTTTACCGAGCACGCTTTTTTCCTTTGGATGAACGGGCAGCACATCACCCGGAAAACCACTGTAAAGCAGACTGAGACACTGTAGCGTTCCCATCTTGGTAAAATTGTTGCTCGCCCCGACAAAAGCAATAGAAGATGGATTCATTATGGCATGTAGCGGACTCGACAACATGTTGCTTCTCCTTTATTATATCACTGTATTGTGCATCGGAACTGACGGGCGTCGTGCCAGTCAGAAATATCATTTCGGCCGCAGGGGAAAATCCATGATTTCTCAGCCGTGAAGACTCCTTCGAAATGACGGGGCTTCGTTGACGTGATACCAGGCGAGTGATATACCTTTTGATCCAATAGTTCAAGACAAAACATAAGGAGAAAGAACGGAAGAGGGGAAGAGGTACTATATGAGCAACGCGATTGAAAAATACTGGCAGATGAGAATGTCCAATCTCAAGGTTGCATTAGAGGCAAACAACTTTGAGGTCTTTCTCGCCGACAACGCCGAAGAGACAAAGAAACTGGTAATGGAGGATATCGTCCCGGCAACAGGAGCAAAGAGTATTTCATGGGGCGGATCAATGACCTTTATAGATACCGGTCTTTATGATGCCCTCAAAAACTGTGACAGCATGGAAGTGATTGATACCTATGACAAAAGTATATCGAAAGAAGATATATTGGAGCGTCGCCGCAAGGCACTTCTGACAGATCTGTTTTTTACCGGGACCAACGCGGTAACGGAGGCGGGGCAGCTTGTTAACCTTGACATGATCGGTAACCGGGTGGGTGCAATCGCCTTCGGTCCGAAACATGTGGTCATTGTAGTCGGACGGAATAAAATTGTCAGTGGCCTGGAAGAAGCCATGTCCCGCGTCAAAGACTATGCGGCTCCGGCTAACGCCATAAGACTTGGCATGGAAATCCCATGCGCTAAAACCTCCTTCTGTGAAGAATGCAAAAGCGCAACCCGGATATGCAATACATGGACTATCACAGAAAAATCATTCCCCAAAGGGCGAATAAAAGTAGTTATAATAAATGAAGATATGGGGCTTTAAACAGAACAACGAATGCATTCCCCACTGCCTGTCTGCGTGCTTCACAAAGGCAGGCTTGCAGCGGGGTCAACAAGCGAACAGGAAAAACAGCCCATAAGGGCTATTCGTAGCAGATTACCACCTTGGCCTTATTGAGATAGTCATTTCCATGTCGGGTCGTTTCGTAGATCTTACGCGCTCCGTCGTCTGCAATGACCATCATGTTGTCTTCTGTAACACTCTTTACAGGTACTATTATATAATTGTCCCCAACCTTGTCTATCTCCTTTATCTGGCTCAGTCTGTCTGTATATCGAGCTATACCATAGGTGCGGACAATTCTTGGTTCGACACGGTTTACTGAATATACCGTTTCAATCTCGCCGTCCTTATTCGTGGTCACCACGGGCAGAACCACTTTCTTGAAATAGTATCCCATCAGTCTGAAGACAACGCCGCTCGTAGGTTTGACCGGATCATATGTGTAATCAAAGTCATCGGGAATAACCTCGACAAACGCGGGTTCCGGAGGAGCAGGGGCATTCACCGGCACTGAGTACTCCTTTTGAGGTACTCTGAACGAATCTTTAAGGTTTGACAAATCGAGAGCACTCACGAGCGATGTCCCGGGGGTACAGTTCTTTCCTTCAGAGCTCAGGCAAATTCCCATTGTAACCATCGTCACCGGCAATCCGTCTTCCCAATCCGTTTTGGTATCCACCACAAATGCACCCTTTATTACGCCTTCCACCCGTGCGCTTATGGCATCACTCTGGACAACGAAATCCTGTACCTTGGTATGGGAGTCGATATTCACACCTTTCACCATTTCCAGGAGGTTTCTCATGGCATCAACCTTGGCAGCCCTGATTGAGGTAATACGGGCGACTGGCTTGCTCATACCCGGATCAGCCGTGCCAAAACCGTAGCCGAGAATATTACCGTTTATCCAGTCAATTTTGCCAATTTCCCCTCCCTGTGAGAATGCATAAGTGGATAACGCAAAAAACAGCGCAACAAATATCAGGCAGGATGTTAATCTTTTCATCCGTCATTCCTCCTCTTTAATCTCATTTTTATTCGAGACCTGTTAACAAGACGGCATGGCTGGCGCCTTGGATTATGCCCCCCGCTATGGTTGTTTCTGTAACTTGTATTTACCCGAAATATATGCGCCGGGGTCGCACTGGGCACATGCCTTTGTATCTTTGATCTCAAGTTTGCCCTCCGATACAATAACCACTATGGGACAGTAGTCAACCAGCAGTTTGCCATTTTCCATCTTTGCAGACCCCATCAGCATGCATGTTTTCCCATCCTTGTTTTTCCCTTCTCCCTGTATGATATACCTGCCGTCAGGCATAAACTCGATTTTTATGGTCATCTGCATGTTTTCGTCGTTTAATACATATGTTCCGTCAGGTATCGTGTCCCCTGCAAAACATAACCCGGCCGTTATAAAAACAAACAGGCAACTTATAATGAGCTTTTTCATGATAATCTCCTTCTTGCTTGATTTTCGAGCCTGATCTTTCCCCTTAGTGTTAAATACGATGCAACGAAATTTCCTACTTAACCTGTACCGTCAGGTCTTTCAGGACGGAAGATACCTCTCCCGATGTGATCTGCATCGTTGTCTCCACCTCAAGGTACATTCCCGCAGGAGTCTTCGTCAAACCTGCCCCTTTAGTTACCGCTTCCCACGAAGACCAGCTCTTACCGTTCTTGGAACTTCGGACTTGTGTTATTACAGATGTTCCTTTCGGGGTCACTGCGGTAATCTTTACTGTGTCCCATATAGTATCCTGAGACTTCGAATTAAAAGCTACCGTCCATGTCCCGATCTTCGTTGTCATGGAGCGTGCCACAATGCCCGTCATATCACTGTAACTATAGTGATTACCCTTGATCAGTTTTTCCAACTCAACAGAATTAGTCGCGGGGTTTATCCTTTTCAGGTACTGGTCACTGTAGTTAACCGACCAGGGCTTTCCGGCCGCATCGATTGCGACACCACTGGGCTGTTTTCCCGTCTTGATAGTTGCCTTTTTCTTCCCATCATTTGACCATCGAACTACGGCGTCTTCGTAGTAATGTGCGACCCAGACGTCGCCATTATCATCCACTGTCAGGCCCTTGGGGTATGTTTGCCTTCCCGTTTCGACAGTCCATTCAACCTTATCTGTGACAGTATTTATACGGCTGAGCTTGTTGTGCCCCCATCCCGCCACAAAGAGGTGATCGTTCTTATCAAGGGCGATCCCGTATGTCTGGTGTTTTACATCGATGATCTTCATCGAATTATTCGCCGTATTGAGCTTCAACAGGGAATTGGAAAGTGATGAAGACCAGAGATTGCCATTCCTGTCAATTACGGCTCCATATGCACGATGATTCTTGGAGGATACATCTACAGTCTTTATGATTTGACCCGTCTTACCATTTACATAGTAGTATTTGTTTTTGCTGTTTCCGAAGGTTCCGATCCAGACATTGTTCTTTGAGTCGATGGCAATTCCCCTCGGTCCCGGACGTGAGCTGTATCCGCCGGTATATTTTCCGGGTTTATAACTGCCCACTTTACCATCGATGACTACGGTCTCGAGGAGAACACATTCGTCTTTCCCCCAGTCCAGTGTTTCGCTGTCTGATATCACGCCGTCATTATTCAGATCCTTCGATGTTTCGATGACTCCGTTTCCATTCCGGTCTTCATATTGACCATTCTCATAGAGCCCGACCTTTACCACTGTTCCCGTTCCTCTGTTTCCCACCCAGCAGTTCCCCTGTAAATCAACTGTGGTTCGTGACGGGTTGGTAGATTTGGATTTGGGTCCCGTGCGGTATCTGCCCAGTTCTTTACCGGTCTTTGTATCAACCTTCGATATGGTTCCCATGTTGGAATTGGGGACCCATATAAATGGAAGTGTAGTAGAGGACTTGCTGAGTTGCAACTGGTTGGCAACAGTTTTGTGCTCCAGTCCGACAAGCTTTCCCTCATCAAAATCCCTGTTAAGGGTATATACCCTTCCATAGCTTCCTTTGGCGGACGCGGTTTTTCCTGTCTGCACATCAACAGATTTACCTGTCGGTTTATTCCATCCCGCTACTGCCTTGAACTCTATTGAATGAGTCCCGACAGACAGACCGGAGACAGTGACACCATTCTTCTGCCATGCGCCGTTGCCCATTCGCCACTGGGCACCCGCGTCAACAACCGCCTGGGGAACCATGGTGACAGCAAGCATACCTGCTGCCTTACTGTATGTTCCGGAAGCGCTCGCTGTCTTGCCTGCCCGGATTGCAACGTTTTGGTTCGCCGGCCTTGACCAGCCTGTGATTACCTTGAATTCAATGGCATGTTGTCCAATGGCAAGGCCGGAAAAGGTACCCCCGCTTTGCTGCCATGCCCCGTTGTCCACTCTCCACTGAGCACCGACATCAACAACTGCCTTGGGAACCATGGTAACGGCAAGCATACCGGTTGCCTTACTGTAGGTTCCGGTCGCACTGACTTTCTTGCCTGCCTGGATTGCAATGCTTTGATTCGCCGGCTTTGCCCAGCCTGTGATTACCTTGAATTCAACGTTGTGTGATCCAACGGCAAGGCCGGAAAGAGTTGCCCCGCTTTGCCGCCATGCACCATTGCCCGCTCGCCACCGGGCTCCCTCAGTTAATATAGCCCCTGGATTTATGGATACTGTGAGTGATCCTGCACCCGTGGAGATTGCAAATCCTTTGCTCTTTTCGGGAGAAGTATTTCCCGCCGTATCTGTTGCCTGAGCGACGACCTTATACTTACCGAATTCCAGCAAAAAGGTCTGCGTCGTTCCATTCCAGATTTTACCAAGATCGCTCAGCTCCTGCTCCTGGACAAGATTTCCGTCTGATGTGAATACCTTAAATGTAATTGACGTCAGCCCCTTGTCGTCTATTGCCTGTGAGGTAAAACTTACATTCTTTTTGCCCATCCGATTGACCCTGATATCATTAATGGTGGGCGGGGTATCGTGACGTTCGATCACACCCAACACCTTGTCAATCATACTCTTTTTTTGTTGTACAGGGGGTTCATCGTCGATATATTCCCCTGTCATTTCGTCATCTTCTATCCCGGTTTCGATGTCTCCTTCCTGACTGTACTCGGAAGAAACCTTAAGCTTGCCGCTGACACGTCTACTCTTGCGGCCTACATCGTCCTCGAGCTGCACTACATAGGAGATGTAATCCTCATAAAAGCCGGCCGAATCGACAGGAACCATAAGTGATGCCTCACCGTGATAACCATAGGCATCCTTTATGTTGTCGTCATATGTGTCCAGCTCTATTTCCTTGCTTTTGCTTCCTGCCGTAACCTGAGCACCGGTTACGGGATATTCAGATTGCCATTTCACGTTTACCTCGATGGCGCCCTGGAGCAGTTGAGCGTCACAACTGATAATGTCGGGCTTTCGAGCGGCATTGGAAGTAACTGCACAACAAATGGAAAAAATCAGAACGAAAAGGATAACTGGCAAAAAATATTTTTTATTCATGAATCATTCCCCTTTCTCTGTCGTTCAACTGCGTTTATCACTGTTGGGGCTGCTGAGGCCGTGGCGGAGGCACCACTTTTATATTGAAGGACTCATCCACAAGAGAAATCCTGGCATCCCATTCAACCGGCTTCAACGTATCCGACAGCTCTGCATCGATGATACTTATGTTGATCCTCTGACGTAAGATCTTATCCGTCAATGGATCGATGGCGGAATAAATTACCCCGCTGAAACTCTGGCAATCTTCAAACGCGGGATAACCGGGAAAGCCGATTAAAAGAGACTTTCTCCCGGGATCCAGTGACTTGATACTTACAATCCATGCGGCGATGATATTACGACTCTTTGCTTCGGCATAATCGCAGGCCCAAAGGATGTTTCTTGGGAGAGATTTGCTGGCGCCGGGTTCAATGGTCATCAGCTTTGCCTTGACAATTATCTTCGCCTCGGGAAACTCCATTGCACTTTTCAAGGGAAGGCTCTTCATCGCCGATTCTTGTTTTTCATACGACTTTTTGTCAATCATGTGCAGCTTGTACGCAACAACAAGACCCTCACCTTCAGTCCCTGTCTTTCCCCTCGAACCCACCTCGGCTGAAACGCTGGCGGTAGCTACTTCTACATTTGCGGATACATTTACGCCTGCCTTGCTTGACTTGTCCGACTTCAACTTGAAATTCTTCAATCGCAGGGCCTCAGTAACATAGGGTACTTTGGGTTCAAAGGGTATGTCAGCAAGGGATACAGGCGAGATAATCTCAACCCCTTCAAGTTTTGACTTGTCAACGCTTCCACCTTCAATTCCTATTTCGGCCTGTGGCCCTGCCAGGAACTGTCCTCCAAGCCCAACACCTGCGTTAAAGGCAAAGTCCTGTTGTATGCTGTTCAGAGATCGTTCCTTTTTTACCCGAATCTCGCGGGCATTGGCATTCTCTATGGGACCAAACTGTTTTGACCAGGGCGCCCCTATGTAATGACGATCAACGGGTCGCTTCGGTATATGATATTCCTTCCCGGCAACCTTGCCCATGATTTCCTGATGATGTTTCGCCGCTGAACCTCCAGTGGAAACACATCCGGCAGCAACTAAGACAATACCGCACATCAGGGCGATCAGAATATAATAAATTTTTATTTCTTCCCATTTCCGACCCATAATAAATCCTCCTTCTTTACTAATGGTTATTATATTATTGTTTCTTCAGGTTATGCCATCAAACGAATACTTATTATCGTTTGTACATACAGTGGCCGTCTATCGGGTGAGTTGAAAATTGTTGAGTTGGAACATTGTTACTCTCATTATTAAAGCCATTCGAGCATCAAACCAGCGAACACCCAATCCACCCTCTCTGTCAGGAGTTATACCATTTACATTTTTTAAATGGCAAGGAAAATCTCATTGGACATTTTCAAACAATAGTGTGTAAAATCTCATACCTTTTGATGATTTCCCCTCGAAAATCTCCTACAAATTCTTTTCGAGATTTTTCTGTATGCATCCTATGAACTCCTCCGTGTAAACCCGCCTGTTATTCGCGTCTGGTTCAGCGACAAGCATGAGGTCACCGGTCATGACCCCGCTTTCAATGGTCTCTAATGCGGCTCTTTCTATTTTTCGCGCAAATTCACCGACGTCGGGTGTACCGTCAAGTTCCGCCCTCTTTTTCAGGCATCCGGTCCAGGCAAAGATAAGCGCCATTGAGTTCGTCGATGTATTTTCACCCGCGAGGTGCTTGTAATAGTGTTTCTGGACGGTCCCATGAGCCGCTTCATATTCGAAACAGCCGTGAGGAGACACCAGTACCGAGGTCATCATGGCCAGACTTCCGTTAGCGGAGGCAAGCATATCTGACATGACGTCCCCGTCATAATTCTTGCAGGCCCAGAGCATACCCCCCTCCGACTTTATGATCCTTGCCACGGCATCGTCTATAAGGCTGAAAAAGTATTCGATTCCGGCCTCTTCGAATTTGCCCTTCCAGTTCGCTTCATATTCTTCTTCAAATATGTTGCGGAATTCAGCGTCGTATATCTTTGAAACAGTATCCTTCGTGCCGAGCCAGCAGTCTATCTTCTGGTCGTATGCGTATGCAAAGCATGCCTGAGCAAAACTCCTGACAGACTTGCCTGTATTGTGAATCCCCTGAAGCATTCCCGGGCCCTCAAATTCGTGAATCACCTTCCTGAGCGGTTTGCCCCCGTCACGTGGCGTGAAAACAAGCTCTCCCGTCCCCGGACCAGGCACCTTAATCTCCTGGTTTTCATACACGTCACCATAGGCGTGTCTTCCTATGTGTATGGGCTTTTTCCATGTCCTTACGAAGGGATGAATATTGTTTACAGGAATGGGTGCCCTGAAAACGGTGCCGTCAAGGATTCCCCTGATGGTTCCGTTGGGGCTGCTCCACTGTTTCTTAAGTCCATACTCCTCAACCCTGTCCGCGTTGGGGGTGATTGTGGCACATTTGACACCAACCTTGTATTTCATGACGGCGTGAGCTGAGTCCACCGTGACCTGGTCTGCCGTTTCATCCCTGTTCCTGAGTCCGAGATCGTAGTATTCGATCTCCATGTCGAGATAGGGCAGAAGCAGTTTTTCCTTAACCATACGCCACATGATGCGGGTCATTTCGTCCCCGTCTATTTCCACTATCGGCGTCTTTACTCTGATTCTTTCTCTCATACAGATCTCCCCTGCTTTCTATTCCTGATATACGACAGCAATCCGCCGGAAAGCAGAATCTCTCTGGCCCGCTCCGAGAGATCATAGCCAACCTCAAGCTGTACCCCTCTGGTTGTGTTTTTGACGATCAATGTCTCACCTGTCCTGATTTTTTCGACTATGCCGGAAATTTCCAATCTATCTCCCTGGTCGACTTTTTCGTAGTCCTCCTCATTATTGAAGGTAAGAGGGACAATGCCGAAGTTGACCAGGTTGGCTGTGTGAATCCTCTCGAAAGATTTTGCGATTACAGCTTTCACCCCCATATACATTGGGCAGAGCGCCGCGTGCTCCCTGGACGAACCCTGGCCATAGCTGAGCCCGCCAACGATAATATTGTGCCCCCCAGATTTTTTTATCTCCTCCGCCCTCTCATAAAACCCCGGATCCACTACCTCGAAGAGAAACTCGGAATACTTCGGCACATTTGATCTGTACTTCATACGGGAGCCGGCGGGAATAATGTGATCTGTCGTAGTGTAATCTCCCGTTTTTATGGTCACGACGCCCATTATATCCCCTGCGAGGGGACCGCTCGCAGGCGGTTCTCCTATATTGGGTCCCCGGTAAATCTCGATGTTTTCCGGGTCATCGGATGGGGGAATAATCATCGAATCATCAATTACGAATTCCGCTGGCATCGCCACTTCGGGACAGCGAAACCCCAGCTCCCTCGGATCGGTGATCTTTCCGGTAATGACTGCGGCGGCGGCGGTCTCTGGACTTACCAGATATACACTCGCACTCTTAGTCCCTGATCTGGCCGGGAAGTTTCTGTTACTCGTCCTCAGTGACACGGCATCGGTCCTTGGCGACTGACTGTTACCAATACAGAAACCGCAGGCATTTTCTTCAAGCCTCACGCCCGTTTCAAGAAGGTCCGCCAGGGAACCGTTTCTCGCCAGCATATCCAGAACCTGCCTGGAACCGGGCGCAAGGATAAAGCTTACACCTGGGTGCACTTTTTTACCCTTCAGTATCTTCGCAACCACCATCAGGTCTCTGTAAGAGGAATTGGTGCATGAACCCACGCACACCTGATCAACATCCCTGCCATTGAGTTCTTTTACTTCAGAGATATTACCGGGACTGTGAGGAGTCGCGGCGAGAGGGACAATCTGGGCGAGATCTATTTCCATAACCTTAAAATATTCCGCGTCGGCATCCGCGTCAATTTCTTCCCATTCTTCCTCTCTCGCCTGAGCCCTGAGAAATTTTCGCGTCTCTTCATCACTCGGGAAAATGGATGTTGTTACACCGCATTCGGCGCCCATGTTCGTAATGGTGGCCCGCTCCGGCACTGTCAGGGTTTTGACTCCCGGACCTGCGTACTCGAAAACGCACCCAACATTCCCCTTAGTCGTAAATATCTCCAGTACCTTGAGGATTACATCCTTCGCGCTTACCCAGGGATTGAGCCTGCCGGTGAGGTTGATCCTGATGACCTTCGGACACGCAAGGTAGAATGGTTCTCCAGCCATGGCGAGTGCCACGTCAAGACCACCAGCACCGATGGCGATCTGCCCAATCCCTCCTCCTGTCGTCGTATGGCTGTCGGAACCGAGAAGAGTCGTACCGGGCCTGCCGAATCTCTCGAGATGGACCTGATGGCAGATCCCGTTGCCCGCTCTTGAATAATCCATCCCGTATTTTGCGGCCACTGTCCGAAGATACATGTGATCATCGGCATTCTCTGATCCTGTCTGAATAGTATTATGATCGATAAAGCTTATCGAATGATCCGTTTTTACCGTGTCAAGACCCATGGCCTCGAACTGGAGACAAGCCATGGTTCCCGTCGCATCCTGAGTCAGGGTCTGATCTATACGGACCCCTATTTCCTCTCCCTCTCGATATTCACCCGCGACGACATGTTTTTCCAATATCTTTTGAGTCAGCGTTTTCGGCATGTTATCTCCCTGGATGTCCTGTCTGTCCCCCACACCCGTCATGGGAGAAACGGTTTAGCATCTGCTCCGAGATGAAAGCGTATCACACGACGTCCCGCATCCAGCAGGGCCTGACAGTCGCCCATGGCCTGCGCCCTTTTAAGCACAGAAAAGGTGGTGGAGGATGTTTCTGATTCCATCTCATCCGGGATGGGCACATCACGCGCATCATCAGCGGTAAACTGGACAAACAGGCCCCTGCCCGCGTCTCCCTTGTACAACTGCCCTGTTGAGTGGAGATAGCGGGGGCCGTAACCTGTGGTTGTGGCAAGCCCGTATCTGTCACGAAACCTCGCTTTCAATTCACCGAGAGTGCGATCGGTTTCTTCTGTCGGCTGTAGATATGCGAGGATAGCCGCATAGTCACCAACTCTGGCCTCGCTGAGAAATTCGGCCAGGGCTTCTTCCGGATTGTCGGCATTTACACTACCGTAAACGGCGATTTGATCGGAACTGAATATCGGAGCTTCAACCGGCAGGACACCATTTTTCGTGTATTCCTCCATCATCCTGCGGGTCAGCGACTTGGCCGACTCAACATCGGGCTGATCAAAGGGGTTTACCTTCAACAGGCAACATGCGACAGCGGTTGCCATCTCCCACAGAAAAAACTGTCCACCGAGATCATAGAGATCATCGATACATATTCTCACAACCGGATTCCCGGCATCTTCCAGGACGCCTGCCGCTTTGTCGTGCGAATCGTCCCCTGCCATCTTCAGATAGACAAAGACGCGGTCACGACCATAAACAGAGGGATCTCCCGGCAGTTCCTCCAGAACCGGCAGAATCCCCCTCCCCTCTTTTCCGGTACTCTCTGCGACAAGTTGCTCTACCCAGTTGCCGAAGCTCACAATCCGGGGGGACGCAACAATTGTCAGTTTGTCGCGGCCAGCTTCTGCCAGCGCACCCATTACAGCACCGAGTATAACGCCGGGATTGCCACCTTCGGCTGAAAGATCATTTTCCCGGCAACTTTTTTCCATTTCCAGCGAAGAGCGAAGGATACGACCGATATCCACACCCGTAAGCGCCGCGGGCAACAATCCGAAGTAAGACAAAGCCGAGTAGCGTCCACCCACGTCAGGGTCATTCAGATATGTGGCCCTGAAGGAATATTGTTCGGCCAGTTCCGCAAGAGGTGAGCCAGGATCGGTAATGGCGATAAAATGGTCCCCGGCAACACCTGCCGTCAGTCTATCGGACATCCAGTTGTAGAAATACTTGAGAAACGAGATAGTCTCTGTGGTAGTCCCGGACTTGGTGGCAACTATAAAGAGTGTTCTGGCAGGATCGAGTCGCTCCGTATGGTAAAGCACGGCGCCTGGATCAGTGCTGTCAAGAACGGCCAGATCGGGATATCCGTCATGATGGCCAAAGGTTTTTCTCAAAACCCCGGGGGCCAGGCTGGACCCCCCCATGCCAAGGAGCAGGGCATGGGTGTAGTTTTCTTCACGCAGTTCGGAGGCCAGTTGTTGCAGACCATCAATCCTGCAACTCATTGCCTGCGGGATGTTCAGCCAGCCAAGACGATTACTGATTTCGGCAGGTTCAGACCCCCATAGAGTATAGTCACCGGACCAGATACGATCCACTATTCGGGCCTTCTCCATTTCAACAAGAACATCATTCAGCAAATGATTATAATCACCAATGTTGATCTGGAGATCCATATCTGATTGACCCTTCAATTAAAAGCAGCGGGTTACTGTTTTTTTATTAGGATTTTGACCGACTCTATGACGCCCTGTACGGTAATGCCGAATTTTTCGTAAAGGACCGATGCAGGCGCGCTGGCCCCGAACCTGTCCATGCCGATAACCGCGCCATCCAGACCCACATAGTGTTCCCATCCCAGCTTGATCCCCGCCTCTACCGCCACACGCGTTTTAACGGATGACGGAAGGATCTTTTCTCTGTAATCTTCCGGCTGCCCGTCAAAGAGTTCCCAGCATGGAAGTGAAACCACCCGGACCGCGATACCATCCTTTTCGCTCAGGCTTTTGCCGGCATCAAGCGCGATCTGCAGTTCCGACCCGGTGCCAATCAGGATCACATCCGGCATACAATCCGACGATTCCCACACGGTATATCCTCCCCGTTGCAGACCGTCTGCCGGGGCATACTCTGAACGATCCAGGATCGGAATATCCTGACGGGAAAAGACAAGCGCAGTGGGACCTTTATCGTTGAGCAGGGCAAAGCGCCACGCCTCCACCGCTTCCGACGCGTCTGCCGGCCGTATAACCGTCATTCCGGGCATACTGCGCAGGCTCATCAGGTGCTCTACGGGCTGGTGCGTCGGGCCGTCTTCACCCACACCGATGCTGTCGTGAGAAAACACGTAAATGACACGGGCACCCATAAGGGCGGCGATGCGCATCGAAGGCCTCATATAATCGGCAAAGACAAAGAATGTGCCTACAAAGGGAATCATTCCTCCGTGGAGAGCCATGCCGTTCGCGATTGCGCCCATCGCGTGTTCCCGGACGCCAAAGTGCACATTCTGACCCCTATAACTCCACTCACCTCCTACCGCGCCGGGGACATCTTCCGATCCCGTTCCGGCGGGCTGAAAATCTCCAAAACCCTTAAGCCATGCAAGCGTGGAAGGATTCAGATCGGCTGTTCCCCCCATAAGCTCCGGCATACCGGGCGCAAGCGCCTGCAAAACCGCCTCTGATGCCTTCCTCGTGGATAGGGCCTTCAGTTCACTGTCGAATTCAGGGAGGGCCGATTCCCAGTTCGCAGGTAGTCTTCCATCCATCACACGTTCAAACTCGGCGGCATCTTCCGGACAGGATTTCCTGTAACTTTCAAGGATGGATCTCCACTCAGTCTCCTGTCTCCGTCCCCTCTCTACGGCACCGCGCATGTGTTCCAGGACATCCTCCGGCACAAAGAATTCCGGCTCCACCGGCCAGCCAAGGTTTTTCTTGGCGGCAGCAACCTCCTCCACTCCGAGGGGCGATCCGTGGCAGGAAGCGTTGTCCTGCTTACCGGGAGATCCGTAACCTATTGTTGTGCTTACGCAGATTATCGAAGGACGCGACTGTTCTTCTTTTGCGAGACTGATCGCACGGTCTATGGCGTTCACGTCATTGCCATCTTCGACATGCTGCACATGCCAGCCGGAAGATTCAAACCGTTTTTCAACGTCCTCGGTAAATGAAAGCTTTGTTGAACCGGCGAGTGATATCCGGTTGTCATCATACAGGACGATAAGTTTGCCAAGCTGAAGGTGGCCCGCCAGCGAACATGCCTCGTAGGATATTCCCTCCATCAGGTCGCCATCGCCCGCGATGACGTAGGTATAATGATCCACAATTTTCAAATCGGCACGGTTATACCTGGCGGCAAGATGGGCCTCTGCAACGGCCATACCCACCGCGTCGCCTATGCCCTGGCCCAGCGGCCCCGTTGTAACCTCTACACCCGGCGGCACACCAAACTCCGGATGTCCCGGCGCCTTGCTGCCCCACACGCGAAAAGCCCTGATATCATCGAGCGAAAAATCATATCCTGTCAGATAAAGGAGCGAATATATCAGCATGGAACCATGCCCCGCGGAAAGGACAAACCGGTCTCTGTCCGCCCAGGCCGGATCTGAGGGATTATGTCTCAGGTGCTTCGTCCACAGGGTATAGGCCATCGCCGCGCCACCCATAGGCAGACCCGGATGTCCCGATTTCGCATTCTGAATCGCGTCAACCGCAAGGAAACGCATCGTATTGATGGAAAGTTTCGCTAATTGTTCGTCGTTATCACTCATTCTATAAATCGGCTCCTTGAAAAATATTTACATGACGGGCTGGCTCAGTTCTCTGCGAATAGTGGAAAGACATACAAGAATGTTCACGCTGTTGAGATACCTGCATCCGGCATAAGGATAAGGAATCCCCACCCTATTCATTTGGGTTCACTACTTGATTACGCATTAATTCTCAAGAAAAATGTAAGATTGATCGGATGAGATGCGCGCGCGTAATTCATTTCATGGCAGGTTCTTAAACTCAGCAACCATCACGGTATGGTCGGACGGTTTTTCGGCGAGCCTCGGGTTAAGATCAATATGACAGTCAACCGACAGGTCTGTCAGGGATGAAGTGGCGAGTATATGGTCAACTCGCCAGCCCATTCCCCTGCTTACCGCCCCCGGAACCCTGTAGTCAAAAAACGCGTATTGTCCCGCCTCTCCCGGATGATGTTTTCTGAACACGTCGGACAGCCCCCACGAGGTAATGGTGTCGAAGGCGTCCCAAACCTCCGGCGTATAATCAGCATGGCCCAGGATTTTTTCGGGATTATGGACATCAATCTCTTCACGGGCAACATTGATATCTCCGCAGCAGACAAGCATGTCGCTGGGTGAATAATGCCTTTCCAGAAAATCACGGAGCCGGGCAAACCACTCCAGTTTGTACTGGAACTGGGGCAGGCTCCTGTCGCGTCCCTGAGGAACGTAAAGGTTCAGTATCGATATGCCGGAATACACACCCCGTATAAGGCGGTCTGTATCAAACGGCTCCATATCTTCCAGACCCGAAGAAACACCCTCCGGCTTTTCAAGGGATGCTATGGCCACGCCGCTGTACTGCTTACCCCCGCTGAAAACCACATGGTAACCGGCCTGTTCAAAATCCCCCACCGGAAACTTCGCGTCCTCAACCTTGGTCTCCTGCATGCACAGGACATCTGGACGGTTCTCCCTAAGCCACGGTATGACGATATGGAGACGTGAACGTATGGAATTTACATTATAAGTGGCAATCTTGAAATCAGTCATTTGTCAATGGTATCGGTTTGATACGCACTTTTTCTTTAGTGCAGTGAGTATAGGAAAAACGGCCTTGTGGGTCAATGAGATAATGACTGTAACGTGCATGGCAAAACTCCTGTGATAAATCAGAATGAAGAATGCACCTGTCCCGCGGCTACTTGCATATGCAGGATTGATTGTTCAGAATCCTATCCAGCAAGTATTATTGTCGAGGGATTCACGACCAGTCGATAAATCATTGGCCGGAAAGTCCCAATCAGGGTACCCGATGGCAATGGCTATAATGATCCGTTTGTTGTCCGGTATCTCAGCGATTTCTCTTAAAACTTCAGGATACGGCAAACTTTGATCCTCGATGCAGGTGCCAAGGCCGAAGTGAAGCGCGGCGAGGCAAATATTCTGCATAGCAGCACCGATATCGAGCAGGGGTCCGGAATCGCTGAGTGATTTGTCAGTCAGAAGAAGAATGCCCACCGGAGCATCAAAGAAACGAAAGCCTCTCTCCAGCCACTCTGCCCTTTTCTGCTGATCCTCCCTTGGAATATCCATAAGTTTAAAGATTCCCTTTGCCAGTTCTATCTGGCGTTTTCTGTATATGCTGTCATTGGACCAACTGATAACCTGATGTTCCGGTCGCATCGGCTCCATCATATTTAATTTCTCAACTATAGCCAAACTCAGTCTGTTAAGAACATCACCGGTGATCACGGCAAATTCCCAGGGCTGAGTATTCATCGCAGAGGGAGCACTGCAGGCTAAGTCAAGAATTCTGGATAAAACGTCTTTTGAAACAGGGTCCGGTTTAAATCCTCTGACACTTTTTCTTTGACTAATCGCTTCAATAATATCCATCTGCTTTCTCCTTTTTATGAATAGCATCACCGTGGAGGGTGGAGATACAACGGTTGCAATGAAAATATGCGCCGGGTCTCTGAAAATCCCCACCCGGCAAACATCTGTCTTAAAAAAGATAATGACAGTGCCGAGGAGTGCAAGCACAACGGGCATAGTTTTTATCCCCAAAAAATACCGTTTTTCATGCTAACGTATACGTTGCAAAAATTCAAGATGGAATAATGAGAAAAGTCGTAACTTGATTAAGCACGACCAATCCCGTATAGAAAGCCACACACTTGCCGACGCTTGTATATGAGCGCTGGGGGTATGGCAGATCCGATCACCTGCCGACTATCGGAGCGCGACATCTTCGCTACCTCCATGACGAGGCACTCACCAGCCTGCCGGAAGTGCTGGCGCAGTGCAAAATCGAAGGTTCGATTATAATCGGGCACAGCGATGGGGGCTCCATAGCGCTTATGCCCGCGAGTCCGTGTTTCAGGAAATGAAAACGTTTATCCTTAATCTCGTGCGATGAGGTACCGCCATGATCACAGTTGTCACCGATACACAAAAATGCGGAGCCTGCAATAAAAAAGATGCCGTCATGCTGTGTACAGGCTGCGGGATTCCGCTTTGCCGGAGCTGTTACCACTTCGATCTCTTTGCCTTCGGCTGCGGCAGCGCCACTCCGCTGGTGCTGTGCGATACCTGCTATAATGACATCGACATAAACCCCTACCGCGCCAAAGAGTCGGAGTAATTGGGGTCACATCTTAAGCTCTATATCACACGCATATTTTCAGCCTTCTTGAGCAGCTCGTCCCTGAACTTTGGGTGCGCCAGGCTGATTATACTCAATGCACGTTCGCGTGTAGAACGACCCTTCAGGTTCACCGCGCCATATTCAGTCACCAGATAATGTGTGTTCATGCGCGGGGTGGTGATCACAGTACCAGGATCGAAACTTGGCACGACACGTGACACCTCTCCATTCTTTGCGGTGGAGTAAAAAGCGATAAAGGATTTGCCTCCACTGGAATTAAAGGCGCCTCGGACATAGTCCAGTTGCCCTCCGGTTCCACTGAATTGATAGCCTCCCATGAATTCCGAGTTGCATTGACCAAGCAGGTCTACTTGAATGGTTGAATTTATTGACATCAAATTATCGTTGCTTGCAATGACGCTGGGATCGTTTGTGTATGATACCGGATAACTTGCCATGCTGGGGTTATCATTGATAAAGTCGTACATGTCCTGGTCACCCAATGCATTGGTGAATACATGGTGCCTTGGGTGCAGATTTTTTCTGCGCCCGGTGAGAACTCCTTTCTTAATAAGCTCAACCATGCCTGGACAAAACAATTCAGTATGAACTCCCAAGTCTTTATGTCCGGTCAGGTAAGATGCTACGGCGCTGGGAATGCCTCCCAGGCCGAGCTGTATGACCGCACCGTCGGGGATCATTTCGGCTATGATCTTGCCTATAATCTCGGCTTCCGGTTTCGGTTCGGGGGGAATAACTTCCATAAGAGGGGTTTCATTCTCAATCACATAATCAACTTCTGATATGTGAAGTAGCGAATCACCGAATACCCTGGGCATGTTGGGGTTTACTTCGACTATAACCCTGCGACAGTGCCTGGCCGCGGTTGAAATGTAGTCATTCACAGCACCGAAAGAGAAAAATCCGTATTTATCCATCGGTGAAACCGTTGTCACTACCGTATCTACATCCATAAAATCTTTTATCAGCCTGGGGACCTCGTGAAATTCATTAGGCACGAAGGAATCGAGCCCGGCTCTGGCCATGTTTCGATTTGACGTGCTTAAAAACCATGAGTGTGGAAAAATTACATCACTTAATTCCGGGGCCAGGATGGTCGCGGCGGCATGGGCCATAGGAAACAGCGAAAAAGTCTTGACCTCCTTGAAGCCGCCGGACCGCGCCTTATCAGCCAGCGCCTTTAACAGGGCCGGCGGTTCACTCACCGCCATGCCATGGACTATGGTGCAAATCTCAGGTACAGGAGCAACAGCTTTTTCGGCCGTAGTAAGTTTTTTTTTGTATTCGTTAAAGTACATTTTATTTGTCCTCCGTTAAGTTCTTGTATGCGCTAAGCTTTGCACTTTTCAATGCCGAGGTTTTATGCATGCAGGTACGTATCTTACCTTTTTATCACTTTTGTTTGCTTTTTGCTTTTTTGTAGTCTGTCGCCCAACGCGGCGGCATCGTAGTATACAGGCCGGAAAGATCCGGGTTTATGATCTGCGGCCGGCACGTAGACCAGACGTTGGTCGGACAGTTCGCTGTCGTCTGAATGAGCGACAATTACCGAGCCGTCCTGTGATGCTCCGCTGGTAACAAGCATGGTCGTGCATGCTGATGCCGATGTAAGATTCATCAGGCTTAGAACAAACGCTATAACAATCACTTTCTTCATAACAATGTCTCCTCTCAATTGCGTACATGGCACCGGATCTGCAAATTTACCTTCAAAGCACAATTATAAGACAATGCCCTACATCAAGAAATCATTACACTACAGGGTATGATCACATTGTTTTTTAGAAATACCGTTTGATAAAGTGGAATCCTGAATCGTTAATATATCACAGGATTATGATCAAATACCATCTCTACGGTGTTTCCCCCGCGTTTTCCAAGGGGGGGTGCCATTTCCAGGTCAGGATATCCTGTGGATTTCGAAGCGTACAGCACCCTCTTCAACCATCTTCTTTGAAAAAAGGGGACAAATGAAACAGGAAGTCCTGAGTATTCATAAGAAGCTGTAAGGCCCGGACACTGAAAAAATCAAAGCGGCTATGGGGGAATATCTACAACTGGTAGATCGATTCTACGAGGAAAATAAATCTTACCTGGCACCACAGCAGTACGAAACCGCGAAGAAGGATTTTGGGTATTTCATGAGGCTCATAGAACGGGCTGTGGAGTATCACAAAGAGGGGTGACTAAGAGCGTTTGATCCTTGTTATTGTCTTCACTTATCAGCGCCCTTTACCGTAACGAGAGATTACCAGGTATTGAAGTCGAGATTTTTGGGAAAATCTTTTGTGTAGCAGATTTCAACCCGTACTGTTCAGGAGTGAGCAAAGGGAAAATGGAATACGACGGTTATTGATGTTACCTATTCTAACCACTAAAAGCTATTACGCAAATCAAGAGGTTATGCTTTTACCTTCATGGGGCTGGATGCCGTCTACCTCTTGGGGGCAAACAAGATAACAGCCCTTTCTCTAATATTTGGAAATCAAAACCTGCACACGTCAGCCTTTGTCTAAGCAAACAACCGCAACAACAACCACGCCTCCAGGCGGGCAGTGCACATGCAGCGAATGTTGCTTGATTTATTTACTTTTCAGGTTTATATGTATCCGTGGTAATTTTTGGCGATCGGCGCTATAAAACATTTATCCTGTCAAAAATAATGACACGATAAAAACGTTCTCAGAAATTCTAAAAATATGCCAAAAGTAATAACCTCCGAAGATTTTTCAATTAGGCTACGCCAGGCAATTTCATTGGCGTGGTCCATTTTCATGAGAAAAGTAGGAAGCGGATTGCTTCCTATTAACAAAGAAGCTTCCATGCAGCTTCAATATTCCTACATTCTTCAACAAATCTTACCACTCATTATTCTCAAAAACGACGAAAGAGCGGAAATTGAATTAGAGACAGGCATTGATGTAGGAGGAGGAATCAAGGAAGTTGATCTTCTCCTCAAAGGACAATCTGAAGCCCGGTACCACATAATTGCAGTTGAGATGAAATGTTATAAGACCTATGCCGCATCCGGCAACCTAAGAGGTGCAACTGATATTTTCATGAAAGATGTATATGAAGATCTACGGTTGCTTGAGCTCTATATCGCGGCAGGGAAAGCGGAGCGCGGGGTATCTCTTGTCATGAATGACATTGAAAGGCTTGTTAACCCGAAAAGGAAAAATGCTAAATGTTGGGCTTACGATATTTCAAATAATACAAAGATCAAAAATATTCACTTAACAACGCCAATCGGAGGCAAGGAAATTTCTATTAGTCTTAAAAAATCTTATGACTTCTCTTGGGAAAAACATGGTCAATCCTGGTTTATGGAGTTAGAAGGTCGATAAGGCATAACAAAAGATATTGGTTGCGCTCATCAGCGACAAGTGAATATCAATAGTTTTGAAGGAATTTATGACTGAACTTTTTAACAAAATCATAATTAAGATTGAGCAGGCATCTGAATTGTATCACAGGTTGGTGCTTGTAGTTGCTCCACAAGGGTCAGGGAAAACCGCGGTTCTCAGAAACGTACAGCAAAATTTGGGAGTACCCTTTGTGAATATTAATCTTGAGGTTTCCCGTCAATTATTGGACCTGACGACTAGGCAGCAAGCACTTCAATTATCCCGTATTATGGAAGATGTTTTGCGGGAAGCCGAGACTGAAGTCGTAATTTTGGACAACATAGAGATTCTGTTTGAGACGTCTCTTAAACAAGATCCATTACGGCTTCTTCAGGGACTTTCCCGAAATCGAACAGTCGTTGCATCCTGGAATGGAGAAATAAAAGATAAACACCTTACTTATGCAACTCCGGGGCATCTGGAGTATCGTCGCTACCCTGCACATGAACTTCTGGTGGTGACAATGCAATCTGATGCTTAAAACGCAACCAACAATAATACTGTGGAAAGGTGCCAAAGATGAAATACAGTGAACTGATCCAGTTTGAGCCCATCGAGTCTGTAGTTCAACTCCATGATGCTGATCGGGAAGAATCTGCCCGGCAGTTCGTTTCCACTTACGTTATCTCCGACGAAATGGCGGAGAAGCTTGCTGAACTGGTTTTCTCTCACCTGCAATTTGAATACCCCACTGACAATAAGGGACTTTTAGTAGTGGGAAATTACGGTACGGGCAAGTCACACTTGATGTCCATGATTTCAGCTATTGCAGAACATGCTGATCTTGCTGATACCATTCGTAACAGCCATGTTTTAGACGCTTCAAAAGAGATTGCTGGAAAGTTCAAGGTAATACGTACCGAAATAGGCTCAACGACCATGTCCCTCCGCGACATACTTATGGATGCAACTGAAGAATATCTCGCATCAATCGGTGTAAACTATAGTTTCCCATCAGCAGATGAAGTATCCAGCATCAAGCCGGCCTTTGAAGAGATGATGGCTACTTTTCATAAAAAGTATCCGGATCATGGTCTGCTCCTTGTCGTGGACGAACTACTTGATTATCTGCGCACCCGCAAAGACCAGGAAATCATACTCGACCTGAATTTCCTGCGAGAGATCGGAGAAGTATGCAAGGACATTCGTTTCAGATTCATGGCTGGTCTTCAGGAAGCCATTTTTGATAGTCCAAGGTTTGCTTTCGTTGCCGACAGTGTTCGCCGCGTTCAGGATCGGTTTCAACAAATTCTCATAGCAAAGAGTGACGTCAAGTTTGTTGTTTCCGAACGTCTTCTCAAAAAGACTGTCGAGCAACAGGCCAGAATAAGAGAATACCTGATTCCTTTCGGCAAGTTCTATGGCGACATGAACGAAAAAATGGATGAGTTTGTCCGCTTATTTCCTGTCCATCCCAATTATATTGATACATTCGAACGCGTTACAGTGGCTGAAAAGCGTGAAATATTAAAGACATTATCATTTGCGATGAAGAGGCAGATGGATGAGGACGTACCGGAAGATCATCCCGGAGTAATTGCCTACGACAGCTACTGGAATACGTTACGGGACAACCCATCCTTCCGTGCTGTGCCGGACATTAAAGAAGTTCTCAAATGTAGCCAGGTTTTGGAATCCCGCATCAACCAAGCATTTACACGCCCAGCATACAAGGACATGGCGCTGCGGATTATTCACGCTTTATCTATACACCGGCTTACCACCGGTGATATTCAAGCCTCTTTAGGCGCCACAGCAGCGGAACTTCGCGATACGCTTTGCCTGTATCAGCCAGGTATCGATGAATTAGGCGGTGAACCAGCAGATGATCTGCTTTCCCAGGTGGAAACGGTGCTAAGGGAAATCCACAAAACAGTTGCCGGACAATTTATATCCTCGAATCCTGAGAATCGCCAGTATTATCTGGATCTCAAAAAGACCGAAGACTTTGATGCAATTATTGAGAAAAGAGTGGAGAGTCTTGGTGATGATCAACTCAATCGTTACTATTACGAAGCCCTGAAACGAGTAATGGAATGTACTGATGAAACCTACGTCAGCGGGTACAAGATATGGGCACATGAACTGGAATGGTATAAGCGTAAAGCTGCCCGTCAGGGTTACCTCTTCTTCGGTTCTCCCAATGAGCGGTCGACAGCCGTTCCACCGCGGGATTTCTATCTATACTTCATCCAGCCCGTTGACCCGCCGTACTTCAAAGATGAAAAAAAGGCCGATGAGGTATACTTGCGCCTTACTGGAGCGGATGATGATTTTCGAGAGGCGTTGAGTAGGTATTCGGCAGCTATCGATCTGGCTTCCACTTCTTCAGGCTATGCCAAAAGTGTGTACGAATTAAAATCAGAAGATTTTCTCGGTAAGCTCGTCACTTGGTTCCAGGAGCACATGAGCACAGCCTTCGATGTCACTCACCAGGGACGAAAAAAGTCCCTTATGGAATGGACCAAAGGGCATAATATACGAGAGTTGGCGGGTATTCCCTCTCATGAGCGTATAAACTTTAGAGATCTCATCAATACAGTGGCTGGAATTTGTCTGGAGACATGGTTCGGTGAATTAGCTCCTGAATTTCCACACTTTTCCGTACTTGTCACAAACGCAAACCGGGCCCAGGCGGTACAGGATGCCCTTCGAGGAATTGCAGGAACTACTCGAACCAAACAAGCCACCGCAGTACTTGATGCCCTTGAATTGTTAGATGGGGAAAAAATTGATCCACAAAAATCAAGGTATGCAAAATATATCTTGGAAACTCTCAGCAAAAAAGGGCAGGGACAGGTGGTCAATCGGTCAGAGATTATCCAGGATGTATCGGGAATTGAATATATGGCTCCGCAAATATACAGGCTTGAGCCTGAATGGGTGATAGTAGTTATCGCCAGCCTCATCTACTCGGGAGCTTTGGTTCTGTCTGTTCCCGGCAAGAAATTTGATGCTACCGACCTTTCGGCGCTTTCAGCGACACCCGTTTACGAACTGGCAAATTTCAAACATATCGAACGTCCAAAAGAATGGAACCTTCTTGCACTCAAGGCCCTCTTTGAACTCATGGGCCTTGCCCCGGGTCTTGCTACCAAGGTTACCATGGGCGATGATGATGCAGTCCAGCAATTACAGCAGGTAATTGTTCAATCAGTGGAGAAACTTGTTTTAGCTCAGCAGCATTTACAGAGCCGGTTCCCTGTCTGGGGCCAGAGTTTGCTCACTGAAGAAGAAGCGAGCAGCCTTCTTTCCCATTTAGAGCAGACAAAGATATTCATGGAGTCTCTTCAGGCCTATTCGACTCCGGGTAAGCTTAAAAACTTCCGTTACAATGTTCAGGATGTTACCTCACACAATAAGGGTCTCAATACGCTAAAAGAGGTTGAGTCTTTAAAAGGAATGGCCGACGACGTAGGGCCTGTTTCATCCTATCTGTCTACCGCCGAGGCTGTTATGCCTGATGAACATGCCTGGGTAATCAAGGTGAGAGAAACAAAAAATCAATTTATATCTCAAATTATGGACCCGGACAAGCGCAAAGCCCCGTCTTTCCGCCAGCAGATGATACAAACACTCATGAAGCTCAAGAAAGCCTATGTCAAGGAGTACCTGTCACTTCACGCCAAGTCCCGTCTCGGTATTAATGACGACAAAAAGAAAACTCAATTAATGAATGACGAACGTTTAAGCACTCTTCAGGATCTATCAACTATTGACCTAATGCCGAGCGCTCATTTGATTGATTTTCAAAATCGTCTCGCGAACTTGACACCCTGTTACAAGGTGACAGAACGGGAATTGCAGATTTCGCCTGTTTGCCAGTACTGTTCATATAAGCCCGGCGTTGACCAAATGAAGGTGCCCGCGGCCACGCTTTTAAATCAAATGGACGATGAGCTCGACAACCTTCTTTCCATGTGGACTCAGACCCTCTTGGCAAATCTGGAAGATCCCACAACGAAGAATGACCTGAAACTGCTTAAACCGGAAGACAAAAAACTTTTAGATACCTTCATCAAGACGCGAACCCTGCCGGACGATCTTGGACATGATTTTATAAACGCTGTACGAGAAGTTCTCTCAGGTCTTATGAAGGTCGAAGTAAGGATCGAAAAACTGAGATCGGCTCTCCTGAAAGGTGGAGCACCTGCGACACCGGATGAGTTGAAAAAACGTTTTGAAGAATATTTAGCAGACCTTACCAAGGGTAAAGATCCTGGCAAGGTCAGAATTGTTTTGGAGTAAAATATGCGGAGTGTATCAGAGGTACGTCAACTCCTCGATGAACTTGAGTCCAAGACGGCATCCGAACGAGGAGAGCCAGGACTATCCAACGCTGAAATTCGACAAATAACCCATTTGGATCGATTTCAAGTAATCCGACTAACCAGGGAACTTATGAAAGAGACAAATCAAATCAACCTCTCGGGAAAAGGCCGCTATGCGTCCTATGAATACAAAAGTGTTAAGTGAAATTTAATGTGATTTCACATTGAAAATCACATTAGAAGTGTTCCAATGTGAAACTTAATGTGCTTTCACATTGAAACCGTAATTTTGGAGAAAAGGTAGATTGGTGAAAGTCCGTTTCACAGTCCCACTTGAATACCCGACAAGTGACCCTACAAGTTGGTACTAAGTAGGCACCAAGTCGAGATTATGCACAAGTGCCGTAAAGACAGCACTTTATTGGAATTGATGGAATATACCGGCCGAACTGACCGCACCAAGTTAAGGAATAGACATGTCCCTCAAAAGAAGAAAAGTAATTCCCACAAAACGTCTTTTTCGTGATCCTTCGGGACAGGGGCATTTCTTTGAAAAATCCCTGGAGGAAGAGCTTGAAGCCAAAGCCAATACGCCGGTCGAATGCCTCGGTATGTCCTTCGAGAACGATGAAAAACGCCGAGAGTATTTCTTGGAGAAGCTTAGAGAGAAGCTGAATGACCCCGAGTTTCGCAAGATTGAGGGATTCCCGATTGGCGAGGATGAGGACATTTTGGCATTGTCCGATCCGCCGTATTACACCGCTTGTCCGAACCCGTTTATCAAGGATTTTATCAAGCACTACGGAAAGCCGTATGACCCGGAGACGGACGACTACAGCCGCGAACCTTTCGCCGCGGACGTGAGCGAGGGTAAGAACGACCCGATCTACAACGCCCACTCCTACCATACCAAGGTACCACACAAGGCTATCATGCGATATATCCTGCATTACACGGAGCCAGGAGATGTTGTTTTTGATGGGTTCTGTGGTACGGGGATGACGGGAGTTGCTGCGCAAATGTGTGCTGACCGAGCAACAGTGGAATCCCTTGGTTACCAGGTAAAGCCCGATGGAACGATTCTGCGCCAGGAAACTGATGAAAATGGGAAGAGCGTGTGGGTGGTATTCTCTAAACTTGGACCGCGCCAGGCGGTTCTGAACGATTTATCCCCGGCGGCGACCCTTATTGCTTACAACTACAACAGGCCTGTCAATATCGTTGCTTTTGAACGGGAAGCAAAGCGCATTCTTAAGGGGGTTGAAGAAGAATGTGGGTGGATGTATGAAACCACGCATTCCGATGGTCGGATGGGAAAGATCAACTATACAGTATGGTCGGATGTGTTCATTTGTCCAGAATGCGCTGGGGAGGTTGTTTTTTGGGATGCCGCTGTTGATAAAGAAGCTGGGAAAGTCAAAGATGAATTTCTCTGTCCGCACTGCAAGGCTTCATTGAGCAAAAAAAACATGGAACGAGCATGGATTACAAAATATGACCAAGCAACGATGGAAACATCTAGGTTCGTCAAACAAATACCTGTGGTGATTGATTATGCTGTCGGGAAAAAGAGGTACAGAAAAACACCAAAGCCAGATGATTTATATCTTGTGAGCAAAATCGAGGGCCTAAATATCCCCTACTGGCACCCAACTTCCGCAATACCAAAAGGAGATAAAACATCTGATCCATTCCGAGTTGGTGTAATGCACACACACCAGTTTTTTACAAAAAGAAATCTTTGGAATGCGGCACTATTCCATGAGAATATTAACTCATCAAAATATCTTTCTCTTTTGACTGGCGTTACCTCAGATATATCAAAAATGGCGCGAGTAAAAGTCGGGTATTACTTTAAAGGTGGTGGTGGCCCCTTTATTCCCGGCTTGTCAGGGACCTTTTACATCCCAAGTCTTTCTGTTGAAAAGAGAGTAACCTTTGCTCTAAAAAATAGGTTATTAAGATTTGTACGATCAAGAAATGTTGGGTTAACGAATGGATATATAATAAGTAGTAGTTCTGGTTCGGATCTTTCAGGATTTCGCAACAATAGCATGGATTACTTGTTTTTAGATCCACCGTTTGGGTCAAATATTATGTATTCAGAACTCAATATTTTATGGGAATCTTGGTTGAAAGTAAAAACAAATAATAAGTCTGAAGCAATAGAAAATAGAACTCAAAACAAAGGGTTGCAGGAGTATCGGCAATTGATGACTGGTTGTTTTAAAGAAGCCTTCCGTGTGCTTAAACCTGGACGCTGGATGACTGTGGAGTTTTCCAACACAAAAGCATCAGTTTGGAACAGTATCCAGACAGCATTGGCTGAAGGAGGTTTCATCGTTGCGAATGTTTCAGCTCTCGACAAAAAACAAGGTAGTTTTAATGCTGTAACAAATACAACTTCAGTTAAACAGGATCTGGTCATTTCAGCATACAAACCAAACGGCGGATTTGAAGAGCGATTTCTGAACGAAGCCACTACGGAAGAAGGCGCCTGGGATTTTGTGCGTACCCACCTGAAATATTTGCCTGTCATCAAGAAACAGGGTGGTAACCTTGTTCCTGTGCCCGAGCGCGATCCACGTATCCTTTTCGATCAGATGGTGGCGTATTACGTCCGTAAAGGGTACCCAGTTCCAATTTCCAGTCAGGAGTTTCAACTGGGATTAGTCCAACGTTTTCCTGAACGCGATGGCATGTATTTCCTGCCCGACCAGGCGGCTGAGTATGACAAGAAGCGCATGACGGTCAAGGATGTACTCCAACTTCAGCTTTTCGTCTCCGACGAGGCATCGGCCATCCAGTGGCTCAAGCAGCAGCTGACCAAGAAGCCGCAGACCTTTCAGGATATTAATCCAATGTTTATGAAAGAGATCGGCGGCTGGCAGAAGCATGAAAAAGCGTTGGAGTTGTCCGAACTCCTGAAGGAGAACTTTCTATGCTACGATGGCAACGGCCCCGTGCCTGAACAGATTCACGCATACCTCTCCAGCAACTGGAAGGACATGCGTAATCTTCCTAAGGACGCCCCGGCGCTCAGGGCCAAAGGCAAGGACCGCTGGTATGTCCCTGACCCGAATAAGGCCGGTGACTTGGAAAAACTTCGCGAGCGGACCCTGCTGCGCGAGTTCGAGGAATACCGCGAATCCAAGCAGAAACGTCTGAAGGTGTTCCGCCTCGAAGCCGTCCGCGCTGGCTTCAAAAAAGCATGGCAGGAACGCAATTATCAAATAATCATTGATGTTGCTAAAAAAATACCAGACAATATTCTTCAGGAAGACCCAAAGCTTCTCATGTGGTACGACCAGGCACTCACTCGCACGGGGGAGGAGTGATCTATGCCCAGGCTAAAGCGCGATGTGGCCGAGCTGAAGAAACGCGCCATCAATTCCTTGGTGCTTGCTATTGAATTATTCAATCGGCCACATGATCAAGGACGTGCCGAGGGCGTGCTTATCTTGTTGCACCATGCCTTTGAGATGCTTCTGAAAGGCATTATCAAGGACAGGACTGGCTCTGTCCACGCAAAGGGAGAAAAGTATTCTTACGGGTTTGATAAGTGTTTGGAGGTGGCTCAAAACAGTATAAAAATAATTTCCATAGACGAAAGAGCCACCTTGTCTATATTGGATGCTCATCGAGACACCGCTGTCCATTACTACCAAGATATTTCCGAGGATCTCCTCTATCTACAGGCTCAGGCAGCAGTCACTCTGTTTGACGATCTCTTGCAGCAAGCTTTTCAACAGCGGCTTGGTGATGTGATCCCAGAACGTGTTCTTCCCGTCTCGACACATCCACCAAAGGATATTCAGCTTCTGATCGACAGCGAATTGAGCCAAATTGACGATTTGTTGAAACCTGGTAGCCGGAAAGGTCTTCAGGCAACAGCCCGCCTACGTTCGATTCTTGCCTTGGCCACGGCAAGCCGGGACAACGCCGAACGTGTAACCGAAACGGAACTGCGAAATGCTATCTCTCGCCGTCGAAAAGGTGAGAAATGGAAAATTATCCTCCCTGAGATAGCTCAGCTGAGGTTGGATACGCAGGGAGGCGGTATCCCCATATACTTGAGAATAAAGAAGGACGCCGAATTGGCTATTCGTGTTGCCAAGGATGGTGAGCCAGTGGTCGGCACTCTGATAAAACAAGAAGTCAATATCTGGGATAAGTTTAATATGGGGCGGGATGATCTGGCGAAGAAATTGAAGTTGTCTGGCCCAAGGACAAGTTCACTGATAGTAGAACTCAAGATTCAAGATGATCGTGAGTGCTTCAAGGTTCTGAGAAGGAAATCGACGAAGTTCAAAGGATACAGCAAGAAGGCGTTGGACCTTTTACGAAAGGCCATTGCGGATGGTCTTGATGTGGATGTCGTTTGGGAAAAGCAACGCCATCATTTCGGGGCAAAGAGAAGGCAATGAGTCAACGGATTGATGCAAACAGTTGGTACTACAGCCCCGACCACGGCCAACTCTGTCAGGTCATCGAAACGCAGACTCTCCGGGACGACACCACCTGCCGCATCTGGCTGCCTGATTCGGATTCAGTGGTGCGCGTTTCAGCTTCCAATCTCAGGCCTCTTGAAAATGCCGTGGATACTTAAACTTTTGGATAGTAGAAAATAGAATGGATAATTGGCGAGAACAAATACTTAAAGAATTCACTCCACAGGTTTCCCGTTTAACACTCGTGGCAGATCCTGATGGCTTGCTTACGGAAGAGGGGGTTATTCACGGTCTTCGGGAACGGGGCTTTGAACTTATCACCTTTGAAGATCCAATAGCATTCAGGTTCGCATATGAATCAAGATACCGATCACTTTGGGACCGCGGCGAGCTTACAGAGCTGGTCGTTGTTTTGCGGGCGGAGATGCAGGATTTGGGCTCGCTTCCCTACGATCTCTTGCAGGCCGGGCGAAAACTCTCTTTCAACCTGGGTGATTTATTCCCGAATCTAAGCTATCCTGTCATCGAAATGTTGGATCGCGCCGACCTGGATGCGCTTTACCGCGCCCAGCTTCAGTATAACCCAGACAAATTGGGTGACAACGCGACAAAAGATTTTGTTCTTCTCCATATATTTGAAATCGCCCCGAAACTTATCAGACGTCCAGCGGATTTTCTTAAGGTTTTATTGCGCAGGCATTTCAGGAATCAACACATACCTTTCATTTTAGATGAACGCTTTATCCAGGTTGTCCGGTCCGCCTCAAGCGAATTTGAGAATTGGCCTTTGGAAGAAATTGTCTCCGACAGGAATGCATTTTTCGCGTTCTTGCAAGAAAGATGGCCTGTTTTCCTCAACCGAGTAGTTGGTAAGAGTTATGAGGAAATAAGTGACGAGAAGCATCCTTATAATCTTAAATTTGAGGGGCCTCCCAATCTTCCTTTTGACCATGACGATGTTCGGATATATATTGATAACCTTTTTCTTGAAGGTCTTTTACACCCCGTCTCACATCCTCAAGCAGATAAGCTTGATAAAACATGGGTATCGGCCGGACTTAAGTTAGATCCGGAAGGCGACCGCCTGCGCCGGCTGGAAGGTTTGATAAAAAAGGTTGACTCTTCCCTGCCGCCGCCGGATGCAAGACACCAGGATTGGCTCGCCTTCGCCCGACGATGGGCAGAGTTGATCGTTCTTTTTACTGAAGTTGGCGAGGCATTTCCCTCTGGAACATTACAACGTATGGGAGTCATCCAACAACAGGTGGAAGAAAACTTTTTTTTCTGGTTACAGCAACGGTTCGCAGGATTACACAACCAACCGCCTGTTCCACCTGTAATGGTGCACCATATTCCTCGGGCCATGGCTCGCCAGATTGAAAAATCCAAACAGGAAAAAATGGCTCTTATAGTTATAGATGGATTATCTATCGATCAGTGGGTGGTGTTGAGAGAAGTGCTCGGCGAACAACTACCCGGGCTTCAATTTCGAGAGAGTGCGGTCTTTGGGTGGATTCCGACTACTACTTCGGTGTCACGACAGGCGCTCTTTGCAGGGAAACTACCCCTCTATTTCCCCGCAAGCATTAATACTACAGCCAAAGAACCTTCGCTCTGGGTTCAGTTCTGGCAGGACAGGGGTTTGTCCCGTGCCCAGGTAACTTATGCAAGAGGGCTTGGCGACGGAAACGCCGATGAAATTAAGGAATTATTGGAACATCCCCAAGTATGTGTAGCAGGACTTGTTATCGACAAGGTCGATAAGATCATGCATGGCATGGAGCTTGGAACGACCGGGATGCACAATCAAGTACGCCAATGGGCACTTCAGGGCTATATGGCTAAACTCATAGACCTTTTGTTCAGTCTTAATTTTAATATTTGGCTCACATCAGACCATGGGAACATTGAGGCAGAAGGATGTGGTCGACCGGCAGAGGGCGCGGTTGCAGACCTGAAGGGAGAGCGTGTTCGAGTCTATCCGGATCATGCACTGAGATCTAAAGTTAAGGAAAGATTTCCTGAGGCTATTGAGTGGCCGTCCATCGGGCTTCCTGAGAATTATCTGCCACTTTTGGCCAACGGGCGCTCTGCCTTTATCCAGGAAGGAAAACGAACAGTGACACATGGCGGAATTTCCATTGAAGAGGTGGTGGTTCCGCTTATTCAAATTGAGGCAGATACTGCTGAAGAATCAACACAACGACAGGAGTGAACGTAAGTATGCAAATTGGTTTCAGTCAGCGCATCCAGTTGGAGTGGCTTGAACAAACAGCCCAGCTTTTCCTTGGGGGAAGTAGCAAAGCACAAATAGAGATTGTTCTACAAGATATACTGCGCGATAGACTCTCTGTTGGAAGTAACGCCCGGAGAAACAGTAGAGAAAAAGCTATTTCAATTCTCATGAAAATCTGGGTAACTGTGCCCAAGCATCGGGAACTGTTCCGGGATGATGGTGTAAATCTTTTGAAAGAATTACCCGAAAGCAGTCATCTTCCAATCCATTGGGGACTGTCCATGTCTGCCTATCCGTTTTTTGGGGTCATTGCCGAGGCAGTTGGTCGGTTGTTTAGACTGCAAAGTGAAATCGCGTCATCCCAGATTCAAAGACGTATCAAAGAGGAGCTTGGAGAGAGAGAAACTGTAGCCCGGGCCGCCAGACGTATTCTCAGATGTTTTGTAGATTGGGGTGTATTGCAGGACACGGGGGAAAAAGGAATTTATAGAGCGGCACCACAGCTACCAGTTAAAGATAAAAGATTGAAGAGTTGGCTTATTGAAGCAGCATTGATTTCATGCGAATTCAATTCTCTGCCCCTTAGAAACGTCTTCGAAAAGCCAGTATTCTTTCCCTTTAAGATCAAACAGATAACATCAAGGGAACTTGAAAGTAATTCCCGATTGGATTTTTTTCGCCATGGCCTCGATGAAGATATGGTGACTGTAAAAAATGACAAAAAATCAATAAAGACTGAAAGTTCTCAATGAGAACAAACACTTGTGATTGACTGATCAATTGATAAGTTGTGCAAGACTTTGAGTTATGAAAACCGGCAAGAGATGTTTTCAGAAATTTTAGGAATCTGAGGCTGATGTTGTGGCTGTTGGCCCCGCAACGTAGCTGGCGGATTATCTGGATTCCCGTTTCCACGGGAATGACAAAGAGGATCATGGGGGGGCGGATACTGGTATTGAAGATATCAATGATCTGTGCCCGCAATGCAGAGAAGAGCTTGGGGTGATAGGGAAAAGAGCGGGACAACAGCGCCTTTTTTTGACTCCTCGCAGTAATTAAGCCCGTTCTGGAATCGAAGGGACAGCGGTTATATGATTAATGAACAGTAAAATATGAGTCTGCCTGTCAATATCCATAAAGTGCTGCAGGGCCTCCCTGTGGAGTGGGAGCGGCTTGAGTTTAAACGCGGCTGGAATCCTGAGGCCGTTTTGCACACCCTGTGCGCTTTTACCAATGACTTTCACAATCTTGGCGGCGGTTATATCTTCCTTGGTATTGCCGATGACAACGGTCGTCCGGGGTTGCCGCCTGCCGGTATTCCGTCTGAGCAACTGGACAGCATGCAGAAAGAAATTTTGGAATCAGGCTATAAAATTACGCCGCACTACCATACCGAAGGGCGCGGGACAGGAATACCTAAGATATTGCGTGCCATGAAGGCAAACTGCTCTCCCGATCCTCGTTTTGAGACTGATGATGATCGGACATACTTTGTGAATTATTTTCCTGCTCATCCCCTTGCAGTTTCAAAAGAGACCGCACAAGTCGGGACCAAGTCACCGCACAAGTTACCGCACAAGTTACCGCACAAGTTACCGCACAAGTCTTGAATTTTTGCCAGGAACCACGCAAGTCCTCAGAAATTATGGAATTGATTGGTCTTAAACACTGGAAAACTTTCCAGACAAACTATCTAAAACCTCTTCTCCAACAAGGGTTACTTGCTATGACCATTCCTGAAAAACCAACGAGCAGCAAACAGCAGTATATAACGACCGAAGCAGGGAAAGAGGTCTTAAAAACATGAAAGAATTGGTGGGACGTACATCAATAAGCAAATAACTTGACATGATATTTTCCCTTGTTCCCACGCTTCTGCGTGGGAATGCAGGCTTGGAAAGAAAGAAGTGTCACACCTTAAATATTAAGTATTTATAAATCAAGATCACACCATTCTATGGATTAATACGCAGACCCATTCTGCAAAAGACCTGGATAGGCGCCTGCGGATTGCAGCATTCGCGTGGCTATCTGAACAGGTTTATTAATATTCCCGCTTGACGACCTGAAGTCAACAAAACTCAATATA
>CAZINZ010000003.1:0-80632 GCA_964540715.1 uncultured Syntrophaceae bacterium
ATCACAGCTTTCGTCCCGCCCAGTTCACCCATCTCGTACCCAACCTCGGATCTTATTCCTGGGGCGTACATGATCCTCGGCCTGTTGAACCAGGCGAAAAAAGGATCAAATTCAATATCCGGATACTTCATGTCATTCCTCCTTGCTGTAGTTGCGAGGGCTTCGCGGAACAGGGCTTCGCAAAGGCCTCATTGTCTTGGAAAAGAGCTTTGACTCACTTGTTACCGGTTCGACAGAAATTTTGGCTGTTTACGAACCAGTAAAGCCTGAATGTATGCATCATAAATACAATAGAAGATACTGTCAATGAATTTGTCGTACATTGTCAGAATCAAGTAATATGTCCGGAGTTGTAGCACTCAACCACTTAACCACTCAACCACTTAACCACTTAACCACTTAACCACTTAACCACTTAACCACTTAACTGCCTAAGGTGAACACCAGACAGGTAGGAATAACTGAACAGAACAAATATATTGACTGCGGACATAAGATTATTATAGCTTTTGCCGGTAACAATGTTGTTTATTCTGATCTGATGGAATGGCAGTCATTTCCTGTAGAGAGCAATGGAGACGGTATTCAATGATTGAGATAGCGCAGTTTGAGGAGATCGCTCAGATCAGGATGAGCCGGGTGATAGATGGTGTGCCGATATACTGGGTCTCCGCCTACCTTATGGATGGCCTCCTGATAGATACCGGGTGCGACTATACGGCGGAAGAACTGGCTCCATATCTTGATGATAAACGGCTGGATGCAGTCATAAACACACATTTTCATGAGGACCATATTGGGTGCAACCATATCATCAAAGACAGATTCAACGTGGACATATACGCGCATCCCGAATCTATCCCCTTAATTGGAAAAGATGCATTTCTGTACCCCTACCAGGAAACTGTCTGGGGTTATCCGGTGCCGTCGGAGGTAAAACCGATACCCAAACAGATCAGGACGAACCATTTTATCTTTGAAGTGGTAGAAACACCCGGCCATAGTGTCGGGCATGTGGCTCTACTCGAAAAGGAGAAGGGTTGGTGCTTTTCCGGCGACATATTCTCAAGAGAGAACCTGAAGTTTATCAGACCGGAAGAGAATATGAGTAAAACCATACAATCAATGAAAAAACTGCTGGATTTTAAAACGGAGAGGCTGGTGCTGTTTACATCCGTGGGCAAGATAGTTGAAGACGGTAGGGCCGCCCTTGAAGGGTGCATAGATTATCTCGAAGATCTTTCAATGAAGGTGAAAAATCTTAAGGGCAAAGGATATACAGTTGGGGAGATTGTTCAGGATATCTTCGGTGGTGAGCATAATTTTTCCCAGATTACGAACGGTCAGTACACGACAGAGAATCTGGTACGATCCGTTCTTAAAATTTAACTTGTGCCATTCTATCAAAAAAAGGAGGTCATATGTCGAAATTACTGGATATTCTTGGATGCAGGTATCCCATTATTCAGGGTCCTATCGGGGCCACGAACAGCCCGAAACTTGTCGCGGAAATCTGTGAAGCCGGGGCATTTGGAATGCTGGCAATGGGATTCATAGGCAATGCGGAAGAGGCAAGGCGGCTTGCAGAAGGGGTGCGGGAGCTGACTGATAAACCGTTCGGCGCAAACCTGATGACGATGAATCCCGCAAACCCGGAGATTCTGGAAGTCCTGGCCGAATCGGGAGTAAAAACAGTAACCACCTCTGCGGGTTCCCCGAAACGCCTGTATCCGCTGATCCATGAACTGGGCATGAAAGGTCTTCACGTGATGCTAACCTGTTCATATGCCATGAAGGCGGAGGAGGCAGGTGTTGATGGGCTGGTTGTTTCCGGGTCGGAATCGGGGGGATTGCGCTCCGTCAATCCGGAATCCTCGAATATGATCCTTATTCCTCTCGTAGTGGATAATGTGAAAGTTCCCGTGGTAGCAGCCGGAGGCATTGCCGATTCACGCGGCTACAAGGCGGCACTTGCCCTGGGAGCGGAAGGTGTTCAGGTAGGAACTCGATTTCTGGCTTCAGAGGAAAGCTCCGCGCCCAAGGAATGGAAGGAAGCGATCATCAATTGCTCGGATGGCGGTACAACGCTGCTACCATTGGGAAATATGATGATGAGGGTTATTGTAAACCCCAGGCTCAAAGAACAGATGAGCAATCCGGAAACAGATTTAACCACCGAATACAATCTCATGAATGCTCCCGAGGCATGGGGTACGGGAAAATTCGAGCTTTTCCCGGCCGGTGCGGGGCAGATCAGCGCCCTGATTCACGAGATCAAACCCGTAAGGGAAATCATTGAAGAGATGGTTTCGTAACACCATATGTACGCGTAAGCACCTGTTATAAGCGCGATAAACTTAAAATAAACCGATACCGGGTCAGGAAGAGTGCGATATGTATGCAGTAATCATGGCTGGAGGAAAGGGAACCAGATTCTGGCCCCTTAGCAGAGAAAAGAAACCGAAACACCTGCTGAACATTACAGGTAAGAAGAGTATCATACAGTACACGGTGGACAGGGTAACTCCCCTTGTGGGAAAAAACAATGTTCTGATTGTAACCGGCGCGAGCCATTCTGATGAGATCAGACAGCAGCTTCCCCAGCTTCCGGCCGGAAATATTCTGATTGAACCGGTGGGTAGAAACACCGCGCCATGCATCGGTCTCGCCGCGATGCACATCAGAAAAAAAGACCCGGACGCCGTAATGTTTGTGCTTCCCTCAGATCATCTCATAGCGAACACGAAGGGCTTTCTCGCCTCACTCACCACCGCGTGCGAAATGGCAAAGAGGAGTGATTGCCTCGTCACCATAGGCATAAAGCCCGAATGGCCGGAGACGGGGTATGGATACATGGAAAGAGGCAAGCTTGCCGACACCGTAGGTGAAACGAAAGTGTACGCGGTCCGGTCGTTCCGCGAAAAACCGGACACGGCAACCGCAAAGGCATTCCTCGAAAATGGAGGATTTTTCTGGAACAGCGGGATGTTCATATGGAAAATATCCACCATACTCAACGCGATTGAGAGGCTGATCCCCGATCTGTACGAGGGGCTTCTGACAATAGATGACTCCATCGGCACAAGGCATGAGGAAAAAGTCATTTCTGAAGTTTACCGGAACATAAAACCTGTCTCCATAGACTACGGGGTAATGGAGAAGGCGCCCGATGTATTCATGCTGGAGGGCGATTTCGGCTGGAATGACATAGGGAGCTGGGACGCGCTGTGGGATGTCCTCGATAAAGATAAAAATGGCAACGCGACAAGGGGGAATGTCATAAGCTTCGGCACCTCAAATTCTCTCATATACAGCCCTGAAAAGATGGTGGCGCTGATCGGCGTTGAAGACCTTATTGTGGTGGAGACAGACGATGCTCTACTCATATGCAGGAGGGAGACGTCACAGGATGTCCGAAAGGTTGTGGAACACCTCGAAGAAAAAGGCATGAAGGAGTACCAATGAACATGGCCGAGATAATCGGATTTCTGGCAGCCTTTATATGCGCGGTATCCATGACACCCCAGGTTGTCAAGATATACCGTACAAAGAAAACTTTCGATCTGTCACTGGGTGCATTCGGAACACTGGCAACCGGCCTTTTCCTGTGGTTTGTCTACGGCCTGCTGATACATTCGATCCCGGTAATGGTCGGGAATGCCATAGGGTTCAGCTTTTCCCTGTACATCATAATCATGAAGATAAGGCATGGGTGAACTATTGAAACTCCCCGCAATAGGTTGCGAAGGGTCTCCGATTGTTAAGAAGGATTTTTATTTTTTATTCGCTCGCTAACCCCGTTGCAAGCACCGGGGTTAGCGCTCGCTGTTCAATTCATTGCTCGATGGAGATACGCAGATGAAGATATTCGCTGTAAACGGAAGTCCGAATATGAAAAAAGGGATGACCCACATACTGCTGGAGAATTTTCTTGAAGGGGCCCGCGAGGCAGGCGCGGAAGTGGAAACGGTTTTCCTGCAAAAGAAAAAGATAAACTACTGCCTTGGCTGTTTCAACTGCTGGGTGAAGACCCCCGGTGTATGCGTTCACAAGGATGATATGCCGGAACTTACAGAAAAGGTGAGCCAGGCCGACTGTGTCGTGATAGGAACCCCTCTTTACGTGGACGGAATGACCGCCCAGACAAAAACTTTTATTGATCGCATGATGACCCTCGCTGATCCTCATTTCGAATTGGTGGATGGTCACTACCGCCACCCAAAAAGGCACGGGGGAAATCCCCCTGATATCGTCCTGGTCAGCGTATGCGGATTCTATGAACGGGATAATTTTGACGGGCTTATTGATCACGTATCTCGTATATGCCGCAACATGCAGTCCCGTTTTATTGGCGCGGTTGTACGTCCGTCAAGTTACATGCTCGCCCTGCAGGAAATCCTCGCCGATCAGATAGAAGAGATAAAAGGGGCCGCGCGCCGCGCTGGAAGAGAACTCGTGGAAAAAGGCACACTGTCCACACAGGTTCTTGACGACGTTGCACGGGACTATCTGCCAAAAGAAGCTTTCCTGAAGGGATCAAATGAATTCTGGGACAGGTGCATCAAAGAGGGCAAATTCCTCGCCTTGTAAAACGCAAAAGAGAGATACATGCCCCGCTACGTCAACAGCTCCTTACTGCTCACAAGGTGGTTTTTGTTTTGCGTTATTCACTCGCTTATCAACGCTTTTGACTGTAACGAGAATTTATTGTAGTCGTGATTTTGGAAAAATGAGCCTGTGTAGCAGCTTTCAACCCGTACTGCTCAGGTAGAATCAAGGAAAATATGAAATGCTCCGGTTATTGGCGTCACCTACTTATCCTCAAGATCGTTTCAGGGAAAAATCAATTGTTACCGCTTGAACTATTCGATATTCTTAAAAACCCTTGGCAAAACTTATCATAAATGTTTCAGGAAATCCCAATCTAAATCAATGACTTAACTGATCAACGAGCGCATTTTCCGCAACTTTTGGCGGATAGTCCCTTATACCGTTGCGGCAAGAAGAGTTAATCCCAGTATTGTTACGATTAAGGCTGCCGCCATATTAAGGGTTCGCTCAACAACGACAGCCGCTTTACTCTTTTGCTCCAGTGTGCCTAGGAGCATATTTTTACCGGTAACCCCTGCGATCACTACTGCTGAGATAGTTGCGGCCATACCGAAAATCATAACAAAGGCAAGAAACAGTCCTAACCATAACATATGTAGAGACATGGCAAAAAGCATTATCAGGACAACTCCCGGGCAAGGTATAATCCCCACAATTAAGGCTGCCGCCAACGTTCTTCTTTGTTTCTCCGCAGCGCATCCGAAATGATTCAATATCTCGAGCTCGGTTCGTCGATTCCAGGAGTAGAAATTTTTTGCCAAAAGAATTATTCCCAGCAACGCAATAAGGCCGTAGCTTATAATCTGTGTTGTGCGGGTTAGACTCTCCAGAGATCCCATGACCGTGCTCTGGAATATGAAGTGCACGATAAGCACCAAAATTATTCCGGATACCCCATGAAAAAGAGCAATGAAGTTGCCCAGCATAACGCATTCCCTGAGATTACTGTCGCGTGAAACCATGTAGGACATGGCCACTGCCTTACCGTGACCCGGCCCGGCTGCGTGTAATACGCCATACACAAAAGAAATTATAATCAGTAAAAGCAAAGGCTTCGGGCTTTTTGTTTCGCGAGCTTGTCTTGTTAAGTCTGCCATTTCCTGATTGAGACGCTGCTGCCAGATAGAAATCTTTGCAAGAAATGGATACGATTGAACGTGCGATGGGGAAACTGTTTCTTGCCTGTCCTTTGAGGCAAAGGGATTTTGCGCGATAGCCTGGCTTGCACAAGCGAATACAAGCAACAATGTCAAAATAATTACAGACAATCTATTCATCTTTCAGTCTAAACCTCACAATCGTTTCTATGGGATGGACAAGACCGAAATAATAAGATATTCTAGGGTTTTCAGCAATTATGCAACTGGTTTCAAAACCTGAATCACCCTCCATGATTATGGGCTGACTTTCGTCCAGCGACATATCGGCGTAATAGGTGGGGTCGTACTGCGAGATTACAATCTCTTTAAAGGCGAGAATTGCCTTGACATGACAGGGTATAAAAAAAACATATATAAGCTTGCCTTCTTTCAGCGCTACCGAAAAATCACGAACATATTTGACCTTAAAAGGTTTTCCTCCGATCCTGATAACGGTGAAGTGGTCAAAATTGGACAAGTTATCGAAAGCCCCTTTTTTGATTGCGGTGATTTCGGAATCCTCCAATATGTTGTTTTGATTCCGGTCATAATCGCCGACTATCATACTGCTGAAAAACTCGTCAAAAACCCACTCCGCTCGAATTCCCGCAAAGCCCTCGTTATCAAAAATCATTGTAAGCTTGTTATCAATGAAAGCGTGGGGATGAGAAAAAGATGTTTGCGAAAAGACAAGCAAAAGAAGCGTTGCAAATATAAGAGATACACTTAATCTATATTTCATTTTTTCAGGTATAAAAGCTGGTTAAGGAACCGTTCACATCAGATAAATTTTTCAATACAACTATAATACAAAATATCTATTGTCAAGATTGGCACAGTCGCATGTCAGGAGCAAAAGTCTTTTTTTAGCGAATCCAAGTATTTTGGGAAAAAGATGCTGGCAATAGCTGGCGTCAGGGATCAGTTTAAGCTCCGACCCCTGGCTGCTGATCATCACTGGTTTAGAACTCTATTGCCAGTTTTGCGAAGATTTCGTTTACAGTATCCTCAACAGTAACACCGACTTCATTTTCGAAATTGCTTTTGCGACATTCAAGCATGAGAGTGGTTGCGAAATTGTCTTTTTCAAAAAGTGTTTAGTTGACGCCTATTGAGTATCTGTTTGCCAGATGGCCATCCTGATCACCGGTTATGTCATCGTCAAAGGCCTCATAACGAACCGCTATCTCCAGAGAATCTATTACCTGCAATGCAGCCGCCGCGAACCAGGCGGATTCTTTATGCTCTTCACCTGCTATTTTTTCTCTTTTTGTGGCTCCGATATATTCTGCGTCCAGACTAACTTTCCAGAATTCATAGTGAACTGTTCCGCCTAATGTTTCATTTCTTTCATCAGTCCCCGGTTCAGAATCCCAATACGCAGACAGGAGCAGACTTTCCGCAGGTTCCATCGTAATGTTTGCAATAAATGAGGAGACATCATCATTATCCGGGACAGTAACCACGGCGCCAACTTCAGCCCCATCTAAATGTTCTATAAGTGTATCTCCCCGGTAGACTGTCGCCGAAATATCGAGCCCGAGAATTCCGGGCACAAATCCGATAGTAGCGCCCGTTTTGCCAATCTCATAACAATCCTGTGTGATGGTATCGCTGATCAGATGGCTTTCAAATACGCCAAAGGGCTGGCCTCTTTTTCCGCCGACGAAGTAAAGGGGAAACCCCTCTTTCTGTATCGTATTTGTTGCCTCATCCCAGAAGATCCTATCGTCATCGTCAAGATCTTCGCCCTTGAGGGTAAAATTACCCGTTACATATTCGTGAAAACATACTTCCAGCCCAAGCTCCGCCGCGCCCAAATTAAGGTTGGAGGTCGAATCGCTGTTTTTATCTCCAGAATCCCTTGGATCAGTATAACTGTAATCCAATTCAATCGCCCCGCTGAAGGTGGTGTTTTCATTCAGCTTACCTAATATTTCATCCGATTCCTTTTTCTGTTTCTCAAATTTTCCCTCCAGTTTTTCAATGCGTTTATAAAGGTCTTCAATATCTCCGGCAAAAACCGCAGGGGAACTAAAAAATACAAATCCTAAAATCAATGCAACTATTACAACTAATGATTTTTTCATTCTGTTTTACCTTTCGCTCTTTTGTTTTCTTTTGACATTTTTTAAAAATATACTTACATTCAATATACAAAGGTCCCAAAAGGCACAGCACACTCTTTCAGGGGAAATGTCTTTCGGGAGTCGGGGGTAGCAAGGGGAGTGGCCACCAAACCAAATCACCCCTGTCTACCCTTTTTAACTATTACCCATCCAGAAAGGGTCTTTTTGCTCAGAAAAGAAACCCTTCGCAAAAGTGGAAAATATGGAAAATTATATTTTCAAAACTTCCGAAACGAAGCAATTGCTGACACCAAATTGGATAACCTTACGGTTTTTCTCTCATTATCGGACAGCATGCGGTACAAGGATCGCATGACGAGCAAGAACAGCCCTCACCCCCCTTCTTCCATTTTCCGTAAAAGGTTTTGATCAGGTACCCAGCAGCCAGCCCCACAATAACGGCAACAATTAACACATCCATAAATTAACTCCCTAATATTCCCATGATAGAGCCGATTTGAAAAACAAGCGTAGCCAATACAAGGGCCAGGACAGTATTGAACGCCATTGAGAAAAGCCCCCATTTCCATGAACCGGATTCTCTTACGATCATAACCACGGTAATAAAACAGGGCGCGTAGAATATAGTAAAGATGATCAGACTCAACGCGACCAGGGGACTCCATCCCGGCGTTTTGGCTAAAGTTTCAGAAAGAGATCCAGTCTCCTCCGGATCAACCTCACCGAGGGAATATGCGGTACCTAGGGCCGAAACGACCACTTCCTTGGCTGCAAAACCACCAACGAGGGCAATATTGGTACGCCAGTCAAAACCTGCCCATTTCGATACACCCTCCAGCGCGAGCCCCATCCGGCCGGCCACGGAATTTCTTAAACCCTCCTCCGCTTCTTTTCTATCTATAACAATTAGCTGATTCTGCAGATCTTCAACTTTCTTAGATAGTTTTGTGCTCTCGCCGATTGTCACCAAATTCTGGATAACTGTTGCTTCTGCTGACATCTTTACAGTCTCACGCATATTCTCAAATTCCTGAACCCGGGAGTCCGGTAGACCGGGAAAGGTCATCATGGCCCACAGGATAATTGAAATTCCCAAAATAACCGTTCCCGCTTTCTTGATATACTGCCACGTTCTTTCCCATGTGTGTATAGCCAATCCTTTAAAAGTAGGAAGACGGTACGGAGGAAGTTCCATGACAAAGGGAGTGGATTCGCCTTTAATAATTGTCACCCTCAAAAATTTTGCAACAAGCAGGGCACCAGCCCACGAAACAAGTGTGATCATAAGCATTATAGTTGCTTCATTATTGGCGAAGAACGCCGCCACTAAGAGAGCAAAAACCGGTAATTTTGCCCCGCAACTCATAAAGGGAACGGTAAGCAGTGTTGCCAGTCGCTCTTTGGGTGATTTGAGGGTCCGAGTTGCCATAACGCCGGGCACAGCACAACCCCCGGCAATACCGCCTGACACTATATATGCCATGACGGAACTGCCGTGGAGCCCGAAGATCCGAAATACCCTGTCCAGCATGAATGCAACCCTTGCCAGATACCCGGAATCTTCCAGCAGGGCAATTCCGAAAAACATGAACATGATCAACGGTACAAAACCGAGAACACCCCCGACACCATCAATAACACCAGACACAACGAGGGATTTCAGAAGACCGTCAGGCAGGTGTGTAGAGGCCGCATCTCCAAGCCATCCGAAAAAACTCTCGAACCAACCCACGGGAATCTCACTGTAGGTAAACGTAAAATGATAAAGGGCCATTAATGATGCTATCATAATAATAGGACCAAGAAACCGGTTGGTTACAACCTTATCTATCTTATCAGACGTATAAAGTCTGTTTTGATCATACTTCTGTTGAAGAACCCCCTGTTTTATAATGGAATTGATGTAGCCGTAGCGTTGATCGGCAATCATGGCTTCAGGATAGATATTCAGAGTCCTCTGTAGATGTAGCGACACCTTCTCCACTATTTTTTCAAGCCTTGCAGAGACAGAGGGATTACTTTTTTCCCCCTTTGACAAAATCTGTTTGTCATTTTCAAGATATTTCAAGGCAGTCCAGCGGGCATGGTATGCATCGGTTAAAAAATCACTGGCCTTGATCGCCTTTTCCATCTCAAGGATTGCTTCGTCCAGGTCATTCCCGTAGGATATTGTAAGCGGGCCCTTCTTTTTCCGTTCCTGAGCCATCTTTGTGGCTGCGTTTATAAGTTCTTTCTTTCCCTTGCCGGTCCTGGCAATTGTGGGAATAACGGGGTTTCCAAGCAGCGTGGAGAGTTTTTCTGCATTAATTTCTATTCCCCGGCTTTTGGCCACATCCATCATATTAAGAGCGATACATACTGGAACGCCCATTTCGAGAAACTGAATTGCCAGGTAAAGATTTCGTTCCAGGTTGGACGCATCAACTATATCAATAACAACATCCGGGTTTTCATTGACCAGAAAGTCTCTGGCAACCGCTTCCTCCTCGGAATACGCTGTGAGAGAATAAGTTCCGGGAAGGTCCACGATATGTATCTTATCTTCATTATGGATATAAGTGCCCTCTTTCTTTTCCACAGTAACTCCCGGATAGTTACCTACATGCTGGCGGGCGCCTGTAAGCTCATTAAAGAGAGTCGTTTTACCGGAGTTAGGATTTCCTGCTAAAGCTATTTTTGCCTCCATTTTTATCCTACCTCCACTTCTACATGGTCTGCTTCATTGTTACGAAGGGTCAGGGTGAATCCCATGACTCTAATGGCCACCGGGTCATAGAGAGGTGCCCGGCCCTGGATCTTAACGGTTGCCCCCGGGACAAGTCCCATATCACGGATACGCCTGCCAAGCTCACCGCCAACCTTTATGGCGGATATGACTCCTGATTGATTGTCCTTCATTTCTCGCATCATTATCTTTTCCACATTACAATCCTCCTTAGTTTTTGTTGATTACCCAGGAAGCGGGAATCACATTGCCGGTATTAGATGGACCGTATGTTATTAGTGCTCTCTAACATATTGGCCAAAAAAAATTACCTCACCTTAATTTTTCGCATAAGCATATCATAGTCCCATAACAACCTCTCTTCCGACACATTTTCTGTAATAGATCTATTTTCCATTTTCCGAGACCATAATTTTTTGAGCCATTCCTGTCCCTATGGCCAAGCGACAATTCCCGGCAGTAGCAATAAAGGGTCCCGGTGAGCCTCGCCTGATAACCTCGATTTCCGAACCGGGAACCAGTCCCATGCTTGCCAGGTGTGCATACATTCCCCGGCCACCGGCAAGAGACACAATCCGTACCTTTTTACCGACCGGAACAGTGGTTAAAGGCGTCACATGCATTTTCATATTTCAATCCTCACGAGGCCCATATCTCAAGCCGAATATTAGAAAATTAATATATTATTAGATATTTCTAACTTATTGTCGAAAAAAAACTAGCCCATTTCGTCTTCGAATTTCTTGATCTCTGAATTATATCGACCGGCAAAACCCTTCATCTTTTTCAGGCATTCGGCATCATCACGCCCACGTCGGATATAATTGTCAAAGTGCAGCAACCAGTCAGCGCCACCCCTGGGACAGGTCTTAACAAATTCCATAAACTTAATAAACCTGTCCAGGGTGACAGGACTGACAACATGTTCCATCTTACAGGCATCTTCTTCTGCCGTTATTGCATCCACATTCAATATACCTGTCAGAAAATCACGAAAAATAACGTGTCGACGGTAAACATCTTTTGCAATACGCTTACCCTCCTTTGTCAATTCCACGTACTCATACTTTTCATGATTGATCAAACCACGCTCCACAAGATTATTCAACATGCTGGTAACTGTTGGCAGTTTTACTTTCATTTTCTGGGCTATATCCTTAACCCGGACAAATTTTTTATTCTTCTCCAAGTTAAGAATAGTCTCCAGATAATCTTCCATTGTAGAGCTTAATGCTTTCGCACCCATAATCTCACGCCTAACCGGAAACCCCGGAATAAAATTAGATACACCTAACTTGATTCTAGTAAGCTAATTGCAGTACCATGTCAAGCTTTTTTTGATATTATACCGGGAAAATGTTATTAGTGAACTGCCCAGAAGGTGAAGCCAAGATTATACAATACAGTATTATGCACTTGCAAAACCATATTTTGCAGTTTTTCGAAGCTTATAGGGCAGAATGTTCTCATATTGGGAACGGGACTTGTATTTTTGCTTATTTAACTGAATGTAGGTATCTTAGGGACATTCACGAGGTGATCATTACCATTCAAAGTCTTGAATACTATCTGTAAAATCAGACCAAACACTTCAGGAAGTTACGAATATCACGTCACCCGGGAAAAATCACGATCAATAATCTGCACATTTCAACCTGTTATCATTGATCTGGCAAGATCACCCAACCTCTCGGCTTGTATTTGAAGTGAAGGATTGTGGTTCATGAAAATATGACATGAGCCGGACATTGTCTCCACCTACAGCTGTTCATTGGTGGTGATTTCTCAAAATTGAGGATTACGGATTGAAAGAGAGTAACGCCGGCTTCACCCGTTCATCGGGTGAAAGGCGTGGTTGGGACATTTGGCTAACAGGGAATAGGCGTCAACTGTGTAGGCCTGACACCCATGCTTTTAAAAGTAATCCTTGTCAAACACCGGCGCCACCACCGGAAAGTCTGTCCTCCGCCTCCTGGAGCGATCCATAACCGGCACCAATGACCGTAGCGAGTAGCACCTTTTCAGCGAGGTTTTCCTTTCGCTCAAGAAACTGTATTTGGTTTTGGTAGTACAGGACCAGCGTGTTGTCCGAGTAGGTCTCCAGCTCACCGCGCAGGTAGGTTTTCATCGAAGTGCCCCTTGGCCCATCCTCATCAATGGGGCGCCCCCGGCTGCGCAGATTGGGATATTTTACTGCCAGCTCTTTGGTCCATGCGATTTCGATTTCTACGATCTGGTCAATCAGCGGATTTTCACTGAGTGGTGAAATACTGTTCTCCATGCGGGCATATTTCAGGGTCAACAGGTTTAGTCCCTTGGCATCGGCCCTGATGAGGTCATCCCGATAGCTTTCAAGGGCAGCTTCGGACCAAACTGAAAACGAGACCCCTCTGTAGAATCGGAAAGCCCCCGGGTTCTCCTGGCAGGATGCCGGTTCCCGGGCGGGGACATTGAGAAACATATCGAGTTCCCGGTCGATGATTTCTTGGATAAGTTCCTGTTTTTTCCCCATTGCAGCCTCTTTTACATGTTTATCCGGCCCAAACGTCGTACCCGCGGACTTCGGGGTCCCGGATGCGGCCCTGGACCATCGGGCCGTGGTCAGGTAAAAAATCCCTCTCGCCCCTTCCCGCCCTCGTCTCCCTTGTCCACCGTGACGTTCATGTCGAAAAGAAGTTATGCATATTTACTAAAATACGGCAACCATTAAGTACAGGAAGCATCTGGATTTCATAGGAACTGAAAATAAGCTGTCCCGCTTTTGCGTGTTTCGACCCGTATTCAATAAGCTAATCAGGAAATTCGATCTGGAGCTTTGTATTTGAACTGAGTGAGTGTGGTTCATGAAAATATGCCATGAACCGGGCATTGTATCCACCTACTAACAAATGATTTGATCAAAGGAAATATTGAGGATTACCATTTGAAAGTTGAAAAACTTTGAACAGGTACTGCGACAGTATCGAATCTTCAGGCCTTGTTGTAGATCTGATATCGATCCCGCCCCGCTTCCTTGGCTTGATACATGGCTATATCGGCATTTTTCAGGAGGATTCCTTCATCTGTTCCATCATCGGGATAAACTGCAATGCCGATACTTGTCGTCACAACGAGCTGATGGGTATCAATGAGGAAGGGTTTCCGAAAACCGTCAACAATCTTCTGCGCAATATTGATCGCATCTTCTACTGTCTTCAGCTCAGGAAGGATCAGCGCAAACTCGTCGCCACCTATGCGCGCAACGGTATCACCCTTCCTCAGCGCTGCGGTGAGCCGCTTTGCCGTTGCCTTGAGAAGAAGATCCCCCGCAGCATGCCCCATGGTGTCATTCACGTCTTTAAAATTGTCGAGGTCGAGCATCGCGATTCCCACCTCTTTTTTATTCCTCTGGGCATGGGCTAAGGTAATACTTAAGCGATCGGAAAAGAGCTTCCGATTGGGAAGACCCGTCAGGGAATCATGATAGGCCATCTGCCGGATCTGTTCCTCCGCCTGCTTTTGCTCGGTGATGTCCGAAATCAAGTTCCATGTCGCCGGCTGCCCCTCCCAGTCGATCAAGACGGAATTGATTTCAGCCCAGCGGGTCTGACCGTTCTTGTGCAGCAACCTGTAGGCATGCCGGGAGGAAGTCGTATTTCCATGAATTTTATCCAAATATCTCTTTATTACTTGTTCCCGGTCATCCGGATGAATGATTTCAAAAATGGGGATCGTCTGAAATTCCTGCCACGAATAGCCAAAGGTCTCCTCCGCCTTTTTATTGACGTATTTAATCATTCCGTCTTGCAGCACCAGAATAGATTCGCTGGCGTTTTCCACAAGAATACGGTATCTATGTTCGCTTTCCCGCAAGTCCTCTTCCGCTTTTTTGCCTTTAATTGATTCTTTTTCGATTACTCTGATTCTTTGTTCCAGGTCTTCGTAGGTTGGTTTTCTAGTCACAGGTAGGTGGTCCTCCGGTTGCTCAAAAAGCAGGCTTCAAGTAACCTGGTTTCTCTAAATTTGCAGGTTGCTGTCTGGTTTCCCACAGGTGCAACAATATTTTAACCGTTACCATTTGTAATGTAGCATAAAACGACAAAATAGAAAAACAACTCTTTCAGGAAGAAGACATTAGCCTGGATGATCGGGAAATAAGCTGTCAGATAGTAGCATGTTTCATCCCGCATTCAATGATATGACCCTATCAGCCACAGTGAAGGCTCGTATTTGAACTGAATGAGTGCGGTTCATGAAAATATGACATGAGCCGGACATTGACACCACTTACAAGTCCTCAGAAACGTTTCAGCAGAAGATCAATTATTACCGCTCAAAAGTCTCACTGTAATATTTCTTGACATATAACTGTTCCAGTCAAGACCCAAAATAAATTATCATAAATGCGAGGGGCAGGCATAATTATTGTGATACATGTTCCTCGTACCCCCCCCCTTTTTTTCTGTTCCTGATATGGGGATTTCCATTTTCTAACAATACACCTCACTCATCATGAAAATTAATAGCGGCCTGACTTTGTCTTATGAAGCTTGGATTTTTAACTGAAATTGGGTTAATCTTATAAAATATAGATTTCAACCCATATCTTCACATAAAAGGAGGTAAAGACATGAGTACAAAAGAGAAGGACGTTATGGTGCCAATGGATGTCCGGGCAGATGCGCAAAAAGATTATATTGAAAATTATTTGACCATAACCCGTGAAAGTGGGCGATTAATGCTTTTTGCGGGTGACCAGAAAGTAGAGCACCTCAACCATGATTTTGCCGGCGAGGGTATTCATCCGGATGACAATGACCCTGAACATCTGTTCAAGATTGCCTACCGGGCGAATATAGGAGTTTTTGCTACGCAGCTTGGTCTTGTTGCCAGATATGGAATGGACTATCCTGATATTCCGTATCTAATAAAATTGAACTCAAAAACTAATCTTGTAAAAACATCTCAATCTGATCCCTTCAACAATCAGTGGATCGATATCGAACAGGTAGTAGATTTTCGAAAGAACAGCGGCCTTAACATACCGGGAGTCGGCTACACCATCTATCTTGGAAGTGAATATGAGGCTGATATGCTGCGTCAGGCGGCGCAGATCGTTTACAATGCTCACTGCTATGGGTTGATAACGGTTCTGTGGATTTATCCCCGGGGCAAGGCTGTGACAGATGAAAAAGACCCCCACCTGATTGCCGGCGCTACTGGTGTTGCCGCATGTATGGGCAGTGATTTTGTTAAGGTAAACTATCCTGAAAAGCAGGGATATGAATCAAAAGAAATTTTTAAGGAGGCTGTCCTCGCTGCAGGCCGCACAATGGTCGTATGCGCAGGCGGTTCAAGTGTAGATGTGAAACCATTCCTGCAGCGGCTTCATGATCAGATATTTGTCAGCGGCGCTTCAGGAAATGCTACAGGCAGAAATATTCACCAGAAATCCCTGGAAGAAGCAGTGAAGATGTGTAATGCTGTTTATGCTATCACGGTGGATGCCAAAGGAGTGGAGGAGGCTTTAAAAATCTATCAATCCTGATAAGCAGGACTTGGGCATATGCAAAAATTAGTTCTACTGCGGCACGGGCAGAGTGTCTGGAACCTGGAAAACAAGTTTACCGGATGGACGGATGTGGACCTGTCCGATCAAGGTATAGCCGAAGCTCACAATGCCGGGAGGCTCCTGAGAGATGGAGGCTTTCGGTTTGATGAGGCATTCACGTCCGTTCTGAAACGCGCAATCAGGACCTTGTGGATAGTTATGGATGAGATGGATCTCATGTGGATTCCCGTGTATAGATCCTGGCGGCTTAATGAAAGGCATTATGGAGTGTTGCAAGGTTTGGACAAACAAGCTACCGTTGAAAAGTATGGGCAACAACAGGTTCAGATATGGCGGCGCAGTTATGAAATCCGGCCTCCGGCCATGAATAAAACAGACAAGCGAAATCCAACCCTTGACCCGAGCTACGCTAATTTGAAAAACAAGGAATTACCTGTTACCGAGTCCCTGAAAGATACGCTCGATCGTGTTTTGCCATACTGGCATGAGACAATTGAGCCAGTCTTGAAAACAGGGAAGCAAGTTCTTGTGGCAGCACATGGGAATAGTCTGCGGGCCATTGTAAAATATCTTGATAACATGTCCGATGACGAAATTCCGGATGTCAATATCCCCACTGGGTTTCCTTTGGTCTATGAGTTGGACGAGGGCCTGAATGCGATCAGGCATTATTATCTGGGTGATAGGGAAGAAATCAGGAAAGCCAGGGAGGTAGTTGCCAGGCAAATTTCCGTAAAAGAGAAACAATAAATTCTGCATCGATTGGCGAAATTTGCAGCTAGGTAATACTCCGTAGGAATAGTGGGAAAGATATCCTTTTCCCGTTGTTATAAAAAGAATACCAGAAAGGAGGTAATCAAAATGCCAAGAGGAGACAGAACAGGCCCGAGAGGCCAAGGACCCCGTACAGGCAGAGGTATGGGTGGAACTGGTAGCGGTAGCAGTGGCGGTGGCGGTGGCGGTGGTCGTGGCCTTGGTGGCGGTACGGCAGCAGGTCCTGGCGGAGATTGTGTTTGTCCAAACTGTGGTGAAAAAGTGCCACATAAGTTGGGAACCCCATGCTACGATCAAAAATGTCCTAAGTGTGGAACTGCCTTAACACGAGAGTAAAAAGTTTCATTACCAGTAAAAGCGGGCGGTGGGCATCCACCATCGCTACCAATTCGGTAGTTTCGATGAGGGGGAATAGGGGGACACTTCCCGTATTTTACTAAAGGATTTTTGTTGAATGATTGCGAAAACCCGAGAAGGGCAAAACGGGCGGAAAAAAATGCAAATTAATACGGGAAGTGTCCCCATTTTCCAGTTTTCAGAACAGCTCTTTCCTGGGTGAGGTCTTTAAGGAAGAGGTTTATACCATATCATATCCAATGGACGTATTGTCTACAGCAAAGAAGATAGTTAGATTTCTTTTCCCGCACCCATGGCATTAACCACGGTATTGATATAGTTGAAATAGCCGACTATGGCTACCGCCTCCAGAATCTGGGAATCCGAGTAGCCCGCGCTTCTTAACATATCGAGATCCTTTTTCATAATCTTGTAGCTGTTTTTTGCACTTTTTACGCAGAATTGTAAAAGCAGCTTTTTGTGTTCAGGAAAGTCTGTGTTTTCTATGCCCTGCTTTATTTTTTCCACCTTTTGCGCGTCTATGCCAAGCATTTTTGCTATACGCTCATGCTCATCCGTACATATGGTGCAGCCGTTTTCAATGGATACAGCAATGGCCAGCACTTCTTTTGTCTCGTAATCCAGTTCGGTTTGAGGGACTAAAAGGATGTTTACCATCTTATTGGTCATAGCGAGTATGTCAGGCCTTATTGCAAGGATTCTCACTGTCTCTCCCAATTCCCCGGTAAGCGCCTTTGTTACCTCAAACTGTTTTTTTATGTTTTCGTCGACGTCGTTAATATCAGGTAACTCGATGTATGCCATATATATCCTTTCTTTGGTCTTTTTTTTGAGGGGTCACAGAACAAATAGGATCAGGCCTACACATTTGCACATTTGGGGTCAGGCCTACACCTTTCATTTGTACGCCACTTTACTAAACCAGATAATTTTTGTCAATTGTGTACGGCCTGACCCCTTATGACCCTTTCTCAACCTGTTTAACGTATTCAATCCCGCCGAAAACAGTTTAACCGCCCGGGGAATAGGGGGACACTTCCCGTATTTTATTAAAGGATTTTTGTTGAATGATTGCAAAAACCCGAGAAGGGCAAAACGGGCGGAAAAGAAAAATGCGAATTAATACGGGAAGTGTCCCCAGATTTCCCCATAAAATAAAGTAGTAATTTCTTGTACGTCGAGGTATCATACTTTCGGATCATCGCTCTTTCTCCTTTCATACGTGTTATTCGCTAACACCCTCTTAGGAGATATCGACGGCCTATTGCAAGATATCAAATTGCAAACATTCTTTTGCACTACCTGGAGGATTGTTCAAGCTTTTGACCAAAAGAAAACAGATATACACCTTTATCAAAATTGACTGCGACAGGAAAGGAGAGAAAAGTGAAAGATAAGGTAACCACGGCTTCCGAAACCGCAAAATGGTGGAATCCGGTATGCATCTTGGTGTGGGGGCCGGAATGGAAATGAACCCTATGGCAGTTATCCGGGAAATCATAAAAAACGGGGTAGGGGTTATTCCGGAATAACCCATGCTTGCATATTTCATAGGTGACTCCTTTGGTGATTTTGCCTTTAAAAAACACAGACCAAATGAGTTACCTAATTACTGAGCATGTACACCAGCTCCCTTTTTGGCAAGGAAGTATGAAATATTGATTGTTTCGACCTGACCCGCTATCCGCTCGAAGCTATCAAACTGTGAGGTACAAATAGTGATAATTATTAAAAATCGAGAAGAGATTGAAAAGATGCGAAAAGCAGGAAAGTTAGCTGCTCAATTACTCAATTATGTCGAACCTTTTGTGAATGAGGGTGTTTCAACATTATATCTTAATGATCTTTGCGAAGAATTTACACAAAAGCATGGTGCGATTTCCGCCCCTTTGAATTATAACGGATTCCCAAAAAGTATTTGCACATCAATCAATAATGTTGTGTGTCATGGAATTCCTTCAGAAAAAGATATTCTTAAAGATGGTGATATTGTAAATGTCGATGTTACCGTAATTTTAGATGGTTATCATGGAGATACATCCCGCACTTTTATGATTGGAAATGTTGATGAAAAAACAAAGAATCTGGTGAATCGAACAGAAAGTGCCATGTATAGAGGAATGGCCGCGGTTAAGCCGGGGAAATATTTGTATGAAGTAGGGGAAACAATTGAAAAGTATATCAGTAAATTCGGATATTCTATTGTTCGAACTTATGGAGGTCATGGAATTGGGCAGAATTTTCATGAAGACCCACCCGTTTTTCATCATTTTACCGAAGATAATAAAATACGTCTTCGGGAGGGAATGATTTTCACAATCGAGCCAATGATCAATATGGGAAAATCTTATGCCGTGGAAACATCTTCAATAGATGGATGGACAGTTACTACTGTTGACGGAAGTATAAGCGCTCAGTTTGAACATACAGTTCTGGTTACTTCTGAAGGATCTGAAATTCTTACAAAGCTGCCAAATTCTAAAGTCTGATATTATTTCTGATTTAGCTATTTTCTATAAGGCCGTCATATTTTAAGGAGAAATAGAGATGAGAAAACTCGGATTAATAGTAAACCCAATGGGAGGAATGGGCGGAAGTGTAGAATTAAAAGGAACTGATGGAGAAACATAAACGTAATTATAGAGATTTACGAGCAGATCCTGGCAGATGGCATTGTGCCGTTCAGGACGATTCAGGGTGATGAGGGCGACTTTGTCTTGCACTTCAAACAGTACAGTTTTTTCCACAACAGACCTTCTTTGTTGTCAACAGTAAACTGCCAATCGCAAACCGTATATTTTCACCTGTATGATAAAATTGGCCACTCGCGCTGACGGGCAATCTTTTCAAGGAGCGGTGAAGGTTCAACTGCATGGGGATGACCAACCAGTTCGAGGAGAGGAAGGTCGGAATGGCTGTCGCCGTAGGCGTATGCTTGTTCAAGGTTCAGGCCATACTCCCGGGCGATCTTCAAAGTAACCGACTTTTTGTGATCCTTAATACAAACCGGCCATATTGGCCTGCCTGTCAGAAGACCATTTTCTCCTTCTTCCAGGTCCGTACACAACAGTACGTCAAATCCCAGATCATTCATGACGGGTTCCAGGAGATATCTCAACGAGGCGGATATGAGGACCAGAAGATGCCCCCTCTCTCTATGAAATTCCACCCGTGAGAGTATGGCAGGAGCCAGATAGGGCTGTAAATACTCCCTGTAAAATTTCTCGGAACCCTTTCGGAAATCTTCCAGCTTCTTGCCTTTATAAAATGTCAGCATCACCCGTACCATCCGCTCGTCCGAAAGGAGCCCGAGTTTATACAAGACATTGGCCGTCAGGACTTTGAGCATAAAGCCCGGCAGTATCATGCGGTTGTCCCTCATCCACTCCATAGCCATTCTTCCGGTTTCCACCTCGATAAGCGTCTGATCAAAATCAAAAAACGCGGCGACCTTTTTGGTATTCATATATTCCTCGTGAGAATCAGCTTCCCTTTTTCATACGATGTCGGCACATCTATGCCGTGGGACGTTTCCTGAGTATCTGATTTCCGATAACGGTGAAGGCTTTTTCTCCTTTTTGGTTGTGGCTTGAATAGCGGAACCGGATCGTGCCGCGGTCAGCATGTTTTTCTGACGGGATTTTTTCCAGGACTTCGCCGGCGGAATAGAGTGTATCACCGGGCCTGACGGGTTTGATCCATCGGAGGTCTTCAAAATATAAATCAGCCATACATCATTCCTCCCCAGATCCATACATATGTATGCATACATTAAAATGCGTAATTCTTCTTGTAAAAAAGAATCACATCTTTGTCGACAAAAGCAGGCTCTGCCTGCCACCGGGCAGCCAGCCATTCAAAGGTTGCCCTCGAGTAGAAGCAGACATGGGTAAGATCGTTTTTATAGTGCCAGCGGGAAAATGCCTCACGGTCAAGGACAAGTTTTGTCATGATGCCCAGCCGGGCGCCCGGTTTCAGACAGGCCCACAACCTGTCCAATTCCTGTTTCGGATTATGGAGATGTTCCACCACTTCGGTGGCGGTAATGAAATCATATTGATTTTCCAGTACAGAGGGATCCGATGCATAAAAACGATCATAGATCGCCATGGAATGACCGGCTTCTTCAAACATCTTGGAGAGTGTCGGTCCGGGCCCGGATCCAAAATCCAGACCATGACTTCCAGGCGCTAAAAGCCTGTGCATTGGAAGGAATATGCGGCTTAAAAATCGACGGTAGCCCTGATCATTCGGAGAATTCCGGTGAAGATCGTATCTGGCCTTTTCATTTTCCGCGGATATAAACTGTGCGGAGAGGACAAAGACCAGGTTGCATGTCAGGCAGCGAAAATAGTCACGGTGCCCGTCCTGATAGAACTCCTTTGCATCAGTTGTTTCGCAAATCGGACAAATATGGCTGTTCGTATTTTGTGTCATCCGTGCCGTGGGCTCATTATTCTTACAATTCAGATGTACTCGGATCCTTTTGATGGCTATGAGGCATTCATCCATTCCGGTTAGGGGGACGCAATACTTAAATAACGAGGATAAATATTCTAAGCGGCAACGAATGATGATACACTGAAGAAGAAATTGCAAGAACTTATTAACCAAGGCGAGGGATGTTTTGTTGAGTTCAAAAAGCAGGTTGAAAAAGGTCTCGACAGAAAAATGGTGTGGTTGAGGCCTATGATGGCCGTGTTGAAATAATAAATCCTGGCCGACTTCTCTTCGACAGCAGTAAATTTGAGAAGCTCAATGTGGCGCGAAATCCCATATTATTCGATGCCTTTCACAGATTAGTATTATTTCTGATTTAGCTATTTTCTATAAGGCCGTCATATTTTAAGGAGAAATAGAGATGAGAAAACTCGGATTAATAGTAAACCCAATAGGAGGAATGGGCGGAAGTGTAGGATTAAAAGGAACTGATGGAGAAACATATAGAAGAGCCTTAGAACTTGGTGCAACACCGGTAACTCCCCAAAGAATTGAAGACACACTTTCTCTTATTAATAGAAAGGATATTTATTTCTTAGTAGCTCCGGGAAAGATGGGAGAAAATTACATCAGACAATTTAATTTTAAATATGAGGTAGTTGGCACAATAGAAGAAGAAACAAGTGCGGAAGATACTAAGAGAATTGTTCAAAAGATGGCCACAGAAGGTATAGATCTTCTGATCTTTGTTGGTGGAGATGGCACTGCAAGGGATGTATACGATGCGATCGGTTTAAAAACCCCTGTTGTAGCCATACCTTCAGGGGTTAAAATGTTCAGCGCTGTATTTGCACTGTCAACGCGAGCTGCAGCAGAAATAATTAATTCCACGGTAGATCAATATATCGAAAAAGAAGTTCTTGATATTGATGAAGATGCTTTTAGAGATAACAGATTAGCAGCCAGATTATATGGATACCTGAAGGTTCCAAAGATTAAGGCCCTTTTTCAAGGCGGCAAGAAAGCCTCTAGTGTCAGTAGATCCGCAGAAGATAATAAACAGGGAATTGCAGATTATGTTGTTGAGAATATGGAAAAAGATAACCTTTATATTTTGGGACCCGGAACTACCTTAAAAACAATTGCTGATAAAATTGAAGTTGAAAAAACTTTATTGGGTGTAGATGCGGTTTATAATGGCGAACTGGTCGGGAAAGACTTGAATGAAAATGGATTAATAGAGAGAATTAAAAAATATAAGAATTCAAAGATTATTGTTACGCCTATAGGGGGAAATGGCTTTATCTTTGGAAGAGGAAGTAAACAAATTACACCGGAAGTTTTGAAATTAGTTGGGGAATAAGAATATAATTATCGTTGCAACAATGGATAAAATTAAACAGTTAGAGTGTTTAAGGGTTGATACCGGAGATATGGAAATAGATAAAAGCTTGAGTGGCTTCGCAACAGTAGTTACCGGTTACAAAGAAGAAGTTGTTACGGAGATAAAATGATGATCAGACTCGATATGAACGAAAATCCTTATGAACCACCTGAAAATGTGTTGGATGCTGTGGCGAAGGGGATAAGGAATGTAAATAGATATTCTGAATTGAAATATCTGAGCGAATTGCAAAAGCTCATTGGGAGCTACAGCACGGTATCCCCGGATCGGGTAATTGTAAGTCCCGGCTCTGATTTTCTTTTACGAGAGGTAATCAATGTCTTTTCAAAAGACAGAAAAATTATTGTGGTTAACCCCTCATTTCTCCCGGCTTTAGAAAATGCCAAAGTGTTTTCAAGAAAATTGATAAAATATCAACTCGTTCCTCCGGAATTTAAATTGAACCCTGAAATAATTTTAGGTGAACTTGATGAACCGACACTCATAATAATTGACAATCCTAACAACCCCACAGGAAAAATTCTTTTGGACGAAAACCTGGTTGAAAATATCCTTCAGAGTGAGAACGCGTTACTCCTGATAAATGAAGCATATTATGAATTTTCTGGATTTACTTTTGCCAATTTCGTTGAAAAATATCCCAATGTAGCGATAACAAGAACTATGGATAAAGCATTCTCTCTTGCCGGGCTCAGGCTTGGATATCTTCTTGCGGGAGATTATTTCAAGCTTGGACTATCTGATTTCCCGAAGTTTTTATCCGGGCCGACTATATTTGCAGCGATTGAAACCTTAAAAAATCCGGGATATGTAACTCAAAACATCAGAAAGATTACTGATGAAAGAAAACGATTGGAAAGAGAACTCGAAAAGACAGGAATTGAAGTATTTCCAACCAATACAAATTTTCTTCTCATAAAAAGTGCTATTCCTGATTTTGCAAAGATATTAATAGACTCAGGAATAATGATAACGGATTTATCCGGGGAATGGTTAAATGACTTTTATACAATTTCCATAGGTCTTCCTGAAGAGAATAATGCCCTTTTAACAGCGATAAATAATGTTATAACTAATTAGAATTTATCTATAAATTAAAAAGGACACACTTATCTGAAACGCGTATAAAATAAGGAGACTGCCGATACCGGCAATTCCGGGCGGAATTCAGGAAACGCAATACTTAAATAATGAGGACAAATATTCCAAGCAGCAGGTGACTGCTGACATATTGAAGGAACGGTAATGAAGAAAAAGGAATTACAAGAACTTGTCAAACAAGGCGAGGGATATTTCGTTGAGTTCAAAAAGCAGGTTGGGGAAAGCCTCGACAGGGAATTGGTTGCCTTTGCCAATGCATCTGGGGGAACGATTATCGTAGGAGTCGAGGATGATGGCAGCATTACAGACTGCTCCATTGACAATGCAACACGTTCAAAAGTCCAGGATATTGCCAATAACTGCGATCCCCGGATAAAGATACATATCAAGACGGTGCGGCATGAGGGCATAAAATTGCTCGTTATTTCGATTGATGAAAGTCGTGACAAGCCGGTACGTTGCTCAAAGGGATTTTTCCTGAGAGAGGGACCTAATTCTCAAAAGTTGACGAGGAATGAAATATTATCCCTTGCCGCAGATGCGGGAAAATTCAAATTCGATATGCAGGTCTGTAAAGGCTTTGATTATCCAGGAGAATTTGATGATACCGGGTGGCATCGCTTTTTATCTGAAACGGCAATTGCGCCGCCTGAGAACAAGGAAGATTTACTGATGAATTTGGGCTTTGCCGAAGAGAAGGAAGGAGTTCAGATTACAAATGCCGGAGCGCTTTTTTTCGGAAAAAATGTTGAATTCTATATTCGCCATAGCTTTGTTACCTGCGTACTTTTCAAGGGCACCACAAAAACCAAGATACTCGACCGAAAGGATTTCAAGTCTGACCTACTTTCCAACTATGAAAATGCCTTTCGTTTTCTGCAGCAACACCTCAAAATTGAATATATAATTGAAGACGGTGGACCTCGGAAGGAAGTCCCCGAAATTCCCCTGGAAGTTTTACGGGAAGCGCTTGTAAATGCGATTGTTCATAGAGATTACTTTGAAGAAGGGGCGGGTATCCTTGTTGAAGTTTATGATGATCGTGTTGAAATAACAAATCCCGGCCGACTTCTCTTCGACAGCAGTAAATTCGGGAAACTGAGTGTGGCGCGGAATCCTATATTATTCGATGCCTTTCATAGACTTGGAATAACGGAAAAGATCGGGTCCGGTATCAACAGGATGCGGGAGGCTATGGCTGAAAGAGGAATTGAAATTGCGTTTGATACCGGGGATTTCTTTATTCTCACTCTGGCAAGACAGACAGCTACTCCGCAAGTCACCGACCAAGTCACCGACCAAGTCACCGACCAAGTCACCGACCAAGTAAGAAAACTGTTGAGGACATTGAAAACAGGGGAGAAAAACGGCAAAAACCTGGTCGAGGAGTTGAAACTTAAACACAAGCCGACATTCAGAACAAATTACCTCAAACCTGCAATTGAAGCCGGCTTGATTGAACTGACCATCCCCGAAAAGCCGAGAAGCCGTTTTCAGAAATACCGACTGACAGATAAAGGAAAAGCGATTTATAATCTGGTAAAACAACATGAACCCCAAGAATGATTGCACTTAGCCGAATTCCGGTGACAGGATACATAATTGAAAGGCTGTAAGAGATGTTTCAGAGAATTTGAGGAATCTGAGGCTGATACTGTGGATGTAAGTCCCACAACGGAGCTGGCGGATTATGTAGATTCCCGTTTCCACGGGAATGACAAAGAAGATCGAGGGAACGACAGAAGGGAGACTGATATCGGTGTTGAAGATATAAGGTGACCTCTGCCCCGAATGCAGGAAAGAGTTTGGAGTAATAAACCTGCGGGGATTTAGGGAGTAAGGAAAAATACGCGAAGATCTCCATCAAGGTATTACTAATAACCATTAACCATTAACCATTAACTAACATCCGGTAAGCGATCATGAACAAAAGACAGGGAACAAAAAACGACGAACAGAGAACTTATTCTCTAAACCAGATCTACTTCTATCTGACCGAAGGTTGCAATCTCAAGTGCCGCCACTGCTGGTTAGCCCCCAAATACCAGACACCCGATAACCCATTTCCATCCCTGGACCGGGACCTGTTTCGCTCTATCATCAGACAGGCAAAACCTCTGGGGCTTTCAGGGGTGAAACTGACCGGCGGAGAGCCGCTTATTCATCCCGATATTCTGGATCTCCTGGAAGTTGTCCGCTCTGAAAAACTCCACCTCACCCTTGAGACAAACGGCGTCGCCTGCACACCTGAACTGGCTGAAGCGATGAAGGCGACCTGTGATAATCCCTTTGTCTCAGTCAGCATAGATGGTGCCGACGCGGAAACCCACGAGTGGGTCCGGCGTGTGGAGGGCTGTTTTGACGCCGCCCTGGATGGTGTCCGAAACCTTGTGAACGCGGGATTCGAACCTCAGATTATCATGTCCGTCATGCGCCGTAACATGGATCAGATAGAGCCGGTTGTCCGGCTTGCTGAAACCCTGGGGGCGGGTTCCGTCAAGTTCAACCTGGTCCAGCCCACGGCAAGGGGAGAAAAGATGCATGAGGCATTGGAGACCCTGACTATTGAAGAGCTTGTGGAACTGGGAGAATGGGTGGAAAACACCCTCTCAAAATCAACAGACCTGGGGCTCATTTACAGTCACCCCATGGCCTTCCGTCCCCTCGGGAAGATGTTTGGCGACAATGGCGACGGGTGCGGTGCCTGCGGAATACTCGGCATAATCGGCGTCATCGCCGACGGCTCCTATGCCATGTGCGGTATCGGAGAGACCGTCCCCGAGCTGATATACGGGCACGCGGCCACGGACAGACTTGAGGATGTGTGGAATAACACAAAAGTAATCAACGAACTCCGTGAAGGGCTGCCAAAAAAACTGGAGGGCATCTGCGCCGACTGCATCATGAAGGCGATGTGCGTGGGATGCTGCATCGCCCAGAACTTCTACAGCAGCAACAACCTCTGGGCGCCATTCTGGTATTGCGAAGAGGCGAAAAAGAAGGGTCTATTCCCCGAGACCAGATTGCAGCCGCGGGAGGGGTAAGCTTACGGGTTGCTCAGTTATTTTCTGTAGAAAGTTACTCCGTTATTCCAATTTATAATTTCCGCATCACCATTTGGAGAGACTTTATCAATGTGGCCGTTTGCAGAACCGGGCCCCCTGTCACCATTCCATATTACATGCAACTCTCTATCAGGGAGTATTTCCCCCTTCTCTTTTGCAAAGTATATATATTACCACGCATTTCTGATTCCCTGTGAATAATTATTTCACAGGCGCACCATGCCATGACCGGATCTTCCTTAGGGGTTATAACAAGTGACGAATATGTATTATGCTTTACGGATGAACCTTTTTGCAGTCTATAAAATTTTAAGCTTCCTGGAAGTGTGATCCTTGCCGAGGTAAAAATTAATCCAGGAGGAGGTCTGATAAAGGTCCCAGTTGCAGGGGGGGACAATGCCGTCATCAAGGTCCGCCTCCTCGCAGTAATGTTTAAGTCTCGCATATGCCTCGACATAGACGCAAAGTTGTTTTTCTGGATAGACTTCACACCAGCCGTTATAACTCCCGCCGCAGGCGCCATTGCGCTGGTGCTTCGGGCACCGGGACATGGGGCAAATATAGGCCACGTCGGTCAGGGCACAATCTCCACAGTCCCGACAGTCGAAGAGCGCAACCTTGGTCAGGTGTTCCAACTTGTGGAAGACGCCTTCCACCCTTGACCCTTCGACGCTACGGCTGATATCTCTCATAAGGCCGTAAAGATTCTTCCCGGGTTTAAACATAATCCGATGGAAAAACCGCGACATACGATAGGAAAACCCGACCCGCGCATCGAGGGGCCGCCCCTGCCGCTCTGTCGGCACTGCCGCGTTGAGTCCCGTTTCAGGATCCCGCTCATAATAGTAGAATCCACTCTGCTGCGGATAGTCGAAATGGCGGATCATATCCCGCCAGTTTGGGGTCAGGGCTTCGCCCTCATCTACAATCTGTTCAACCAGGTCATAGCGGATGTTGTGTCCGCCGATATGCACACCGCTGAACCCCATTCCCTTCATGATCGCGTACATCCGCGCCGCACGCAGGAGCCTTGTCCTTACCCCTTTGTCGGCCGCGTTCCGCTCCTGATCCAGTTCGGCAACGAGTTTGTCGGTTACAACGCAACCGGGAAGCCGGTTTGCGTTCATAAGCTTTGCCGCTCCGAAGGGGAGAACGTAAATGTTTCCTATCAAGGGAATGTCGGGACAGTTTTCTCTCAGGAACTGGAGAACTTCATGAAATTTTCGGGCGTCGTAGCCGATCTGCGTCACGACAAACCCAGCCCCGGCAACGATCTTCTTTTTCAGCTTGAAGTACTGGATCATCTGCTCTGCTTCGGTCACCTTAAAGGGGGAGACAGCAGCGCCCGCGAAAAAATCGCTCGGCTTATGTTGAATTGTCCCTTTAAGACCGGGATACTCCAATCCCCGGTTCATCTCCCTGACCAGCTCAATTGTATGCACTGGATCGAGATCGAAAACAGGCGCGGGCCTTCCTTGAAAGCCGGTTACTGGATAATCTCCGCTCATGATCAGTAGATTTCTTACGTTCGCCCGGTCGAGGGCATAGAGCTCGCTTTCCATCTGATTGCGGTTCTTGTCCTTGCAGGTGAAATGGACCAGCGGTTCCATGCCGAGTCCCAGGATCTCCTTGCCGAGATAACCGGCAAGCATAGCCGGGTTTCCTCCCGGATTGTCAGTAATCGCGAGAGCATGAATCTTACGCCCTGTGGCCGCCTGCTTTGCGGCTTCCAGGACGTTCTCCTGAGCCTTTTCCCTTGCCCCCCTCCCGGGGACCAGTTCCCAGGTAACTGAAAATCCCGCCGGGTCCGTCAGTGATTCCTTGAACCGGTTTTCCAATTCATTCTCCATGTTGTATATTCGCCCCGTCCATGAAACCGTTTTTCACAAGACTGTTATTTAAAGAAATCATAGAATCTACCTACTATGCCTCCTGTTTTTGGGGAGTCCTGCCCTTTGTCAGAAACTTCTGTACCCGATTCGGTGACAGCTGATTTATCCGCTATACCGGTATCGGTATGTCTTGCATCTTTTCCGGGCGCTTCAGGATGCATGAAATTCCCGGTTTTTACCTGTCGAGGCCTTCTTTTCCTCCGGTTCGACCTGCTGGCGGTCGGCTTGACATCCTCCCCTGGGCTTTGACCAACCGCCTCATTGGCGTCTTCTGTTCTCTTTACCTTCTTGATGTGAAATTCGCCCCACAAAAGCACCGGGTCCCCGGAAATATTCACGGATACACCATGAAGAGCCTCCAGTGCGCTGATCTGGCTCCTCTTCTGATTGAGGAGATATCCGGTCACCTCCGGAGGAAGCGTAACCACGATCTCCGAAGACTGATCTTTTACCGCCTCTGACTTGATCCTCCGGAGCGCACTGAGCGCCAGATATTCCACTGATGGTCTCATGCCGCTTCCCTTACAATAGGGGCACACCGAATAACTGATCTCCTGTATTGTTGACTGTTTCTTCTGACGAGACAGTTCCAGCATACCAAACCGGGATATCTTCGCCAGCTGTATCCTGGATCTGTCAACCTTCAGCGCGTCTCTGAAGGTTTTTTCCACCTGAGAAATGTGATTCTTGTCCATCATGTCAATGAAGTCGACCACGATGAGGCCACCAAGATCCCTTAAGCGGAGCTGCCTCGCTATCTCTTCAGCCGCTTCCATGTTCGTTTTGTAGGCGGTCTCTTCCACGTCCCGTTTCTTCAAACGGCCCGAGTTCACATCAATGGTTATCCCCGCCTCCGTGGGCTCTATGACAATGGACCCACCCGACTTCATGTTGACGCGCGACTGATATATCTCGTTGATCTGATCCTCAATATCATACTGACCGAACAGCGGCGTCTCTTCCCTGTGGAACTTTATCATCCTCACGTGGCGCGGTGAAACTGTCTTGCAGTAGTCTCTCATCTTCCTCGCGGTTTCGGGATCATCAACCAGTATCTCTTTGATATCAGACGTATAATAATCCCTGAACGCCCGAATGGCGAAATCGGTTTCCTGGTATATCAATCCGGGCCCAGTCGTCTTTTCGGACTTTTCCTTCATGTCCTTCCACAGCCTTACCAGCATCTGGTAATCACGAATCAGCTCCGGCTTCGTTCTGTTCATGCCGGCGGTGCGGACGATAAAACCCATGTCATCTTTTTCGGAAATCTGCCCCATCAACCCCTTGAGTCTTTTCCTGTCCGCTTCACTTTCTATCTTGCGGGAAATTCCGCCGCTTCCCTTTCTGTTGGGCATAAGGACAAGGTACCGGCCAGGAAGTGAAATGTGCGTGGTCAGCATGGCGCCTTTTGAACCCTTCTCTTCCCTTACGACCTGGACAGGCAACCTCTTCCCTACCAGCAATTTTCTATCTTCATTGAAATATTCCTGCGCCACATCACGCAACGGCAGGAAGCCGCTTTTGCCGGCGCCATAATCCACAAAGGCCGCTCTCAGTCCCTGCTGCACATTTTGCACAGTGGCATTGTATATATTACCGGCTGTCGGTTCTCTGACAGGCATCCTTACGTTGTACTCAACCAGATTGCCGTCTTCAACAACGGCCATCCGACTTTCCTCTTCATCTATCGTATTTATAAGCATTTTTTTAGTCATTATAATCCTCTTTCGTAACTACTCGGGTTCAGGGTTCTGAGCTCAACTGCGAACCGTCTCAAGATGTGAACTGTTTTCATACACATGTCAAAATACGTCCGCGTCGCCCTTCCCTTCCCTCACTATTTCCGGGGTGTCGTTTGCAAGGTTCACTATCGTTGACAGTTCAGGAGAAAGGACTCCTCCATCGATAATAATGTCTATGCAATGTCCCAATTCTTTTTCAATTTTGTCTGGATCTGTTATTATTTCATCTTCGAGCGATTTAACTGTGGTGCTGATTATCGGGCCACCGAATTCTCTGACAAGGGAGAGGCAGATCTCGTTGTCCGGAATCCTTATGCCCACCTCTTTTCTCTTCGGCAACAGTATCTTGGGAACGAGTCTGGATGCACCCAATATAAAGGTATAGGGACCGGGCAATAAACGTTTCAGAATTTTGTACGCATAATTTGTCACCACTGCGTAGTTGCTTATATCACCGAGATCGGAACAGATAAAGCTGAAAGGCTGCTTTTTACTCCTCTTCTTTATCTCATAAATCTTCTCGATGCCCCGTTTATTGAACAGGTCGCATCCCATTCCATAAGCCGTATCCGTGGGATAAACCACAATCCCGCCGTTATCCAGTGTCCGGGCCGCCCTGTTTATAAGCCGCATCTGGGGATTTTCATTATTTATCTTCAGCAACATAAATCTTTACTCGTTTTCCATTCCAAGCAGAGTCTTCATCTCGGAGTTACCCAGGATGAGTGAACTCAGCGCAAACACGACAAGCCCTACAGCCACCGCAACTGTCAGGAATAACAGCCTCTCTCCGAAGACCCCTTCGCCGTTCCATCCGAGAACACGATCTACTGCAATTATCGACAACGCCATGACCCCGGATGCCAGGATGGTCTTGAACACTGATGTCCAGAAAGACTTTTCAAGAAACCTTCCCACCTTCCTTCTCAACATGAAGGATAGGATAACGACATTGACCGCGGAGGCGATTGATGTGGCAAGCGCGAGTCCTGCGTGTTTCATGGGGAACATCAATATAATGCTCATTATAATATTCACAAGGAGCGCCGCAATCGCAATCTTTACAGGAGTTCTGGTATCCTGCATGGCGTAAAAAGCGGATACGATAACCCTTATGCATGAAAAGGCCCACAGTCCGACGGCATAGTAAAGCAGGGCCCGGGCGGTAAAGACCGTTGATGCGGCATCAAACTCCCCGCGCTGAAAGAGCACGGATATGACAGGTACCCGAAGGACAATAAGGGCAAACATCGCCGGTATGGTAACAAACAGTATCAGTCTCAGAGAGAATGCAATTGTTTTTTTCATTTCCTTATAATCTCCCCCGCCTGCCTGATCTGAAAAGCTGGGGAGCGCCGCCGTCCCAACCGCAATCGCGAACACACCGAGCGGGAGCTGCACCACCCTGTCGGCATAGTACAGGTACGAAACGCTGCCTTCCGGCAGAAACGACGCCAGGATAGTGTTTATAAATATACTTGCCTGATAGACAGCGGCGCCGAACACCGCCGGAATCATCAGGGTGCCTATTCTTTTGATTCCCGGATGGTTGAAATGAAAGTTCGGCCTCAACCTTGCGCCCACCTTGAGCAGAAACGGGAATTGCATGGCAAGCTGAAGTACCCCTCCCGCCATAACTCCCACAGCGAGAGATATTATCGTATCCCTGAAACAGTCCTTCAGGAGAAACGCGGCGGCTATTATGGAGATATTAAGAATAACCGGCGCGAGGGCAGGGACCGCAAAGTGCCTGAAGGAATTGAGGATGCCCATGCACAACGCTACGAGGGATATAAAAAATATGTAGGGGAACATCAAACGTGTGAGGAACACGGTGAGCGCGTACTTGTCCGGAACATCAGTAAACCCGGGCGCAATTACCCTGACGATCCAGGGGGCAAGAAGTATCCCCGTAACCGTGAGCAGCGCAAGAATGATGGAAAGAAGCGTAAAGGCAATACCCGCAAACTCAACGGCCTGTTTCTTTGATCTCCTGAGGTATCCGGTGAAAACCGGAATAAAGGCTATGGTGAGGGAACCTTCCGCAAACAGGCGGCGTAAAAGGTTTGGGATTCTAAAAGCCACAAAAAAGGCATCCGTGGCCGGTCCTGCTCCGAAAAACCCGGCTATTACCATATCCCGGATAAAGCCGAACACCCTGCTCAACAGGGTCGCAAGTCCGACAACCCACGCCGCTTTCACTACTCGGGTGTTTTCTGTTTCTTTTTGTGGGATCAAATTTCTGGCTTTACTTATTTTTCCACCCTGTACTCATCAATAACGGTGTACCCGGCATCTTCAAGAACCCTGAAAAGCTCACCTGTGTTATCCGTACCAACTCTGACCAGAGTGGGGCGAATATCGCCGTTATCCTGGTCTATGGTAGAAACCAGAGACACTATCCTCAGCCCCATATCGTTTATGATACTCGCTACCTTAGCTATTTCACCTATATTGCTTGAAAGCCGGAGTTCTAAACGGCCGCTCGGCTCACTACGCACCCCCATGAATTCAAGGAGAACATTCAGAAGATCACAGGTGGTGATCAGACCAACCAGTTCATCACCGGCCACAACCGGCAGGCTGTTGACATGTTTTTCATTTATCAGCCTGGCCGCCTCTTCAATAGTGGTGCCGGGTGTCGTTGTATGCACCTTCCTGGTCATAGCATCTTCTGTCTTCATCTCCGAAAGAAGATAATTAAGCTCGTGGACAGAAAGTGTGCTCGCCGGAGATGGCAGATTAACCCTGATATCTCTGTCTGTAATAATACCCACCAGCTTTTTTCCATCCACCACGGGAAGCTGATCGATCTTATATTGTTTTAAAAGATTCTTTACCTTGAGAATACTCGTATCCCCTGTTACCGTTTTCAGATCTCTTGCCATCTTTTTCCCTACAAACATAGCTCAACCTCCGGCATTACACGTAGTCGTAGTATTTGTCTAAGAAGCAACCTTCGTCAATCTCCGTGTCCTTTTTTTCAGCCTGTTTATCCTTTTTCTGAAACGGTTAATCCCCCTTCTGTCCCCCTTCTCCATCAGTTCATCCCTTTTCTGTTTGAGAATCCCCATTTTTACTTTCAGCGAGGGCCCTGCCGTCACGGGTTTTTCAGGTACCTTTACGGTTTTCTTGTCAGGCTCCGCTTTGGCGGGCTTAGAAGAAACTTCATTTTCCACTGTCTCCGCGGACCCTTCGGGAGACTCTGACACCTTCTCTTCCGGCACCTTTTCTATTGTTTCGGAAGGAACATCTTCTACCGTCTCCACGGGTTCATTGGGCGTCTCCGACACCTTTTCTTCCGGTATCTTTTCCACAACCTCACCCTGCACAGCCCTGATAGCGCTTACCAGGTCAGCCTTCTTCATTGTGCTGCGGCCCTCGATCTTCCCGGTATCTCGCGCAATCTCTCTCAGCTCTGCTACGGTATGTTCTTCCAAAGCCTTTTCATCTGTCATATTGGTTCTTCCCCCTTCATAACTGAATTATCGCTGAACTTATAGCACAACGTGTCTCTTAAAATCAAATTAATCAGATGGTTGAAACCGGGAAAAACCCCGATAAGCGCTAACCATCAACCGGGTCCATCGGCAAAAAGCCGATTCCCCACGAAGCAGGCTTCAATTTTCAACTTTGAACTGTTGGTCTGAACAGCTACATTGGGATTGCTATTATTATGAAAAAATGTATAAATCCCCGTCAAACAATACAAGAATCCTGGAATCATCTCCCGATTAGTTATAGTTCCCTGAAGGGTTCAAGGAGCCGAAGACTCAGGGGATCAAGTGAAAGGCGTATTGGTCAATACGGTGGCACAACCCGCAACGCGCAACACGCAACCCGCAACACGCAACACGTAAATGAAATCATCTGATATAAAATCACTGCAAAAAAGGATTCGCTACGGCATTGAAAGGGCGCTTTACCCGGACAGGCGCACTATCACCGGAGAACTGCGTCTCATAAACAACGCCCTCCATAAAGGTGAAGATGGCGAAGAAACGCATGCAAAGCTCCGCAAACTGGAAAAGAAACTGAAGGGCTCCATCAGAAAGAGAGAGTCCCGCAGAAAACATCTGCCGGAAATTACCTATCCCGACTCCCTCCCCATAACAAAGAAAAAAGATGAAATTGTAGAGGCCATAAGAAACCATCCGGTTGTCGTTGTCACCGGAGAGACTGGTTCCGGAAAGACTACACAGCTCCCAAAGATGTGCATGGAGGCGGGACGCGGCATAGATGGAATAATAGGATGCACCCAGCCTCGTAGAATCGCGGCTGTAACTGTTGCTCACAGACTCGCCGATGAATTGAAGGAAGATGTGGGAAGATCTGTCGGCTACAAAATACGATTTAAAGACATAACAAACAGAGACATTCACTTCAAGCTGATGACCGATGGCATCCTTTTGATGGAGACACAGTCAGACCCCAGCCTGAATAAATACGATACCCTGATTATTGACGAGGCTCATGAGAGGAGCGCCAACATAGATTTTATTCTGGGTATTCTCAAAAGGCTTCTTGGCAGGAGAAGGGACCTTAAGCTTATAATAACATCAGCGACCATCGATCCGGAAAAATTCTCAAAGGCGTTCGATAACGCACCCATTATAGAAGTATCGGGACGGATGTATCCCGTAGAAGTTCGCTACCGGCCGATTGAATCGACGACAGGAGAAGACAGCGAGGCATCTCATATTGACGCGGCGGTTACGGCGGTGGATGAACTGAGCAAAGAAGGCCCCGGAGACATCCTCATCTTTATGCCGACCCAGCAGGATATCGTCGATACGTGCAGCATTCTCTCCGGAGGTAAAAATAGCAATTCAAACGTACTCCCACTCTTCGGTCGTCTTTCGTCCTCTGAACAACAGCGGGTATTCGCGCGAACAAGAAAAAGAAAGATTATTGTAGCTACTAACGTGGCCGAGACCTCCATTACCATACCCGGCATCCGCTATGTTATTGATACCGGCCTCGCAAGAATATCCGAATACAACCCCGGGACAAGAACCAGAAAGCTCCCCGTAAAGGTCATATCAAGAAGCAATGCCATCCAGAGAAAGGGCAGGTGCGGAAGGGTACAGGACGGGGTATGCGTCCGTCTTTATTCGGAGGACGACTACGAAAAACGTCCCCTCTTCACCACTCCGGAGATACTCCGTTCCAGTCTGGCAGAGGTGATACTGAGAATGATCGCACTGGGAATGGGCAATATTTCTTCATTCCCCTTTATAGATTCACCTTCCGCGGGAAATATCAGGGAAGGATTCGCACTGCTACGGGAACTGGGCGCCACAAGATCTGATGGTGGAAAAGTCTTCCTGACAGGAATGGGAACTGCCATGTCGCGCCTGCCGATAGATCCAAGGCTTTCACGCATGATCATAGATGCCGGGGAGCAAGGGTGCATGGAGGAAGTGATTGTTATAGCCTCTGCTCTATCCATCCAGGACCCCAGGGAACGACCTCTTGAAAAAGAGCAGGAGGCCGACAGGATTCAAAAACCCTTCGTAAATCCCGCCTCCGACTTTATAACACTTCTGAATATCTGGAACAGGTACCATGATGTCCACAAGGAATTAAAGACACAAAACCGGATGCGCAAATTCTGCAAGGAGCATTTCCTGTCATTCAGGAGGATGAGAGAATGGCGGGACGTATATGAGCAGATATCAACCATCCTTAAAGAAGCCGGGCACAAAAAGACAAAGAAAGCGCTGCAGGGTGAGCTGCTGTACGAAGGCATACACAGGGCAATCCTCGGCGGCTATATTTCAAGCATAGGTGTAAAAAAAGAAAAGAACATCTACCTGATGGCAAGGGGCAAGGAGGTCATGCTCTTTCCCGGTTCGGGTCTCTTCAACCGCGGCGGGGACTGGATAGTTTCGACTGAAATGGTTGAAACATCGCGGATGTTCGCCCGGATTAACGCCGTCATAAATCCAGAGTGGCTCGAGGAGGTCGGGGGAGAGCTCTGCCGCCGAAACTATCTCGAGCCGCACTGGGAAAAGAACCGCGGGGAGGTCGTCGCAAGCGAGCAGATAAAACTCTACGGCCTTATAATAGTACCGGGAAGGCCCGTCTCATATGGACGCATATATCCCGCGGAGGCCACCGGTATATTTATTCGAAGCGCCCTTGTAGAGGGTAACATCAGGGACCCTCTTCCATTCCTTATACACAACCGGGATCTGGTTGAAGAAGTGGCCGGGATGGAAGACAAGATAAGGAAAAAAAATATCCTGGTAAACGAGGACCTCCTCACCGAATTCTACGAGGAGCGTATCGACATCGCTTACAACACCAGCACCTTGAAAAAACTTATAAAAGATAGGGGATCAGATGATTTTCTCCGGATGAGCAAAGATGATATCATGGAGTATCATCCGGGAGAAGAGCTTTCCATGTACCCTGACAAAATTACCCTGGGGAACAGGGTCCTGTCCTGCTCATACAGTTTCGATCCGGGAGAACAGGATGATGGAGTAACATTACATGTCCCCTCTGATGCCGTCTCAACCCTCCCACTGGAATCAGCTGACTGGCAGATCCCTGCCCTCGTGAGAGAAAAAATAACCGCCCTCATAAAAGGCCTGCCCAAAGAATATAGAAAACAACTTGTCCCCATTCCACAAACAGTAGATAGCATTGTACGCGACATTAAAGACTGCGACAGTTCAATCATCACTTACATGGCGCAGTTCATACATGAAAAATTCAACATCAATATACCGGCCGCGGCATGGCCGGTTGAAGGCATACCGGATTATTTAAAGATGCGCTTTTCTATCATAAACGAAAAGGGCGAGAAAATACTCTCCAGCCGTGATGTCCGTTCACTGCAGGAAAACCTGCCCGATAGCGGGGAATTCCCGGCGCTCAAAGCGGCAAAGACACAATGGGAAATAGAGGGGATAACCTCATGGGACTTTGTGGATATTCCCGAAAGCATCATCCTGAATGGTAAAGGCGGGATTGAAGGACTGGCATACCCCGCCCTGGAGCGGGGAAATGATGGCAATATTAATTTACGCCTTTTCAGAGATACGAAAAAGGCGGAAACGGCACACGGAAAAGGCATCGCCGCGCTCTACGAATTACACTTCAGAAAGGATATGAAGTTCCTGAAGAAGTGTCTCGCGCTGCCTCAGGAGATAAAAATGGGTGCAAATTACCGCGGAGGAGCGCGACAGATAGAAAACGCTCTATACCTGAAAACAATATGCACTCTCTTTAAACGAAACATTAGAAAGCGAGAGGATTTTCTCGAATACGCGAAGTCTGCGGGTCGCGACATCCTCCCGGAGGGGCAGAAATTGCTGCAGAATGTTATACCGGCAGTGAAAATGCACGGAAAAGTCAGCGAGATTCTTCACAAACTGGAGATCGTAAATATTACCAACAAGTCAGCAACGGATTTCATCGCCGCGCTTAGAAAAGATGTCAACCGGCTGATGCCGGAAGATTTTGTGGAAATTTATGAAGAAGAACGGTTGTCTGACATACCGAGGCATCTTCGTGCTATCATGATTCGAGCTGAAAGAGGCATGGCACACATCGAAAAAGACAAGGTCAAGGCCGGCAAACTCAGTCCCTTTGACGACAAACGCGAAGAGATGCTCAAGGAAACCTACTCTTCATCTGAAGAGAAAAAACGGGCGGTGGAAGAGTACACGTGGATGGTGGAAGAGTACCGGATATCAGTCTTCGCACCGGAAATAAAGGCCCGGGGCTCCGTATCTCCCAAAAAACTGAAAGAGAAGATAGCCGAGATTGAAAGGCAGTATTGATCAAACGGTTCACGGTTACCGGTTCACGGTTTAAGGTATGAGGTATGGGGTATGAGGCGTGAAGTTCAGGGTTCAATTGTGAACCGTTCTTAACCGTAAACTGTGAACTGTGAACTGTGAACTGTGAACTGTCGTTTACACGCAGGGTATCTTCAACTTCTGACCGATATATATCCTGTCTCTTGACCTGATGTTATTGACCTTCATCAAAGCCCTTATCGTAGTGCCGTAATCCCCGGCGATGCTTTCCAGATTATCCCCCCGCTTCACCACATATACCACCGGCGCCATTGACACAGAATCTGCGCCGGATATCTTCAGTTTCTGACCAACATATATCCTGTTTTTTGACTTGAGATTGTTGGCCTTAATCAGGGTTCTTACAGTAGTGCCTTGACTTACGGCTATATTCTCCAGTATATCCCCCCGTTTCACAACATATACCGTTGGCGTCGCCGGAACAGAATCCATGCCGGACATCTTCAATTTCTGTCCAACGTATATCCTGTTTTTGGATTTGAGGGTATTGACCTCTATCAGTGTCTTCATCGTGGTGCCATGCCTGCCGGCAATTCGCTCAAGCGTATCCCCTCTTTTGACAACATATACTGATGGCGACTGTGCCGGGGGTTCGGAAAATAACTTCAACTTCTGTCCTGCATATATCCTGTTTTTAGATCTGAGGTTATTGATCTCCATCAGTGTCTTCATAGTGGTGCCGTGCCTGCCGGCAATCCGCTCAAGCGTATCTCCTCTTTTGACAACATATACTGATGGCGGCTGTGCCAGGGGTTCGGAAAATAACTTCAACTTCTGTCCTGCATATATCCTGTTTTTGGATTTGAGGTTATTGATCTCCATCAGTGCCTTCATTGTTGTCCCGTGCCTGCCGGCAATCCGCTCAAGGACATCCCCTTTCTTTACCGTGTAGGTGGCGGCATAACTCTTTTTTCCGGAAGGAGCAGTGGATCTCGGGGTAAGAGCCTCTTTACACCAGCTCCTGTGAGCAGCGTAGGGAAGCGGAAGGAACTTGTCAACAGCGTAGGCTATCGCCCAGGCGATATCAGTCTGATAGGAAGAACTCCGGAGCATGAGTTCTTCTCTCGAATTGGATATAAAGGCGGTTTCTACCAGCACGGACGTGACATCGGGAAGTTTAAGAACCTTGAAAGGAGCCCTTTGTACTCTTGAAGACCTCAAATGATTTACCTGCCTCATCTTTGTCAGAGCGACAGCTCCGAATGCACTGGAACGGTTTATGGTCTCTGTCTGGATCATATTGAGGGTTATCGGATTGGACTCACCATTGCTATGCCCGTTCTCTGAACCACCCACAATGTCTGACATGTTCTCACTCTTCGCGAGAAGCTTTGCGGCCTCGCTGCTCGCCCCCCTGGTTGACAGACAATATACAGACGTCCCACGAACGCCCCTGCTCTTGCTGGCATCGGCGTGAATGCTGATAAAAATATCAGCGCCGTATTCTTTCGCGATCCTGCCCCTGTCCTTCAACGATATAAAATAATCTCCCTTTCTCGTAAGAAAGGCTTCGTAACCCCTCTTTTTCAAGATCCTGTGCAGTTTTTTTGCTATACTAAGAACTACATTTTTTTCGAGCGTCCCCCTGTGGCCCACGGCGCCGGGATCTTCTCCGCCATGCCCGGGATCAATAACCACTATCTTTTTTTCCAGTATCTTGACCTTCTTCCGCTCCTCGCTCTCCTTTTTCTCCACATCCGGAAGCATGATGTCAATAACGATTCGATATGGTTTACTGAGTATTCTCTTAAGCTTAAATGCCTTCATTTCGACATTGTCCGCCACCTGCAATTCCACCCTGACACCCCCTTTGGGCAAAGAAGTCAGAATGACCTTTTTGACCGCAGGCTTATCAATGTCGTACGTATGGGGAATTCCTCCGGGGAGAACCGCGTCTTTCATATCGACATATATTTTGTAATCCTCCTGTGCAACAGTGTAAGAGGTCTCGCCACTCACATCGAGAACAACCCTCGTGTGATCCGGGGCTGTCCAGTGCCTGACATGGAGTACGGCAACTGAACCGAATGCGTCCGGACAGACCGCTGTCACCAGTAGCAGAATCAAAAGAAAAACGATGTGGGTTATTTTTTTCATTACGTTTCGGACGCCCCTCCTTCTCCCGTTTTCAGGACAAAAGTCTAACAGCTTTACCCTGAGTTTACAACCCTGTCCGGATTTCCATTAGGACATGCGCTCAAACTGTTAGTGGGATTATAATGCAGGGGTTTCCAAAAAAATCAATTGATAATAATTCGATATTAGAATATTGTACGGTGCTTTTAATAAGGGCGATTAGCTCAGCAGGATAGAGCACTGGCCTCCGAAGCCAAAGGTCGTGGGTTCGAATCCCACATCGCCCCCCATGATAACAACATCAGCCACCATAACACAGGGTACGGGAGAGTGGTGTCTTTTGAAATCAGTCCAACAGGATTAAATTACAGACGATACAGGGCTCCCCGGTTCAATTAATTAGAATCTGCCCCGGTCTCTCAATCACACAAAGGAAGATGATTCGCATGAAATACGACCTGTTCAAGGTCCTGAGATCTTTTATAACTTTCATTTCAGGAAAGAACGAGCAACAGCCAACAGCAGAGAAGGAAAAAATTCACCCAGTCGAGAAAAGAAAAGAAACATCAACAGGAAGAAACAGGAAAGCCCCGGCAAAGAAAGTTCCGGCAGAGAAAGTTCCGGCAGAGAAAAAGAAGGAACGCATGCTGTTCCGCGAACTTGGCCTTCCTCCACAAATCCTCGGTGCAATCGAGAAGATTGGATACCGAGAGATGACCCCTATTCAGGAGGCTACCTATTCAATCATTGCCTCGGGGCAGGATCTCTGCGCCCTCGCGGAAACGGGATCTGGAAAGACGGCCGCATGCTCGATTCCCCTTGTTCAGAAGATCGATACCTCACTGAACGCCATCCAGGGCCTGGTGATCGTCCCGACCCGTGAATTATGCCTTCAATATGTGGATGAAATCGAAAAGGTCGGTGCCGGGGCCGGGGTGGTCTCGTTTGCCGTTTTTGGCGGATTCAGCAAGGAGATTCAGATCGCCAAGATAAAACACGAGGTACATATCCTCGTCGCGACTCCAGGGCGGCTCATTGATCTTCTGTATGACGGGGTTGTCATCCTGTCGAACGTGAAATGTGTCGTCCTCGATGAAGCAGATGAACTCTTGAAGGAAGGATTCCTTGAGGATATCGAGTTTATCATGTCATGTATGATCAACAAGCATCAGACACTCCTCTTCGCCGCGACAATGGATGACAATATCACAAAGCTTTCTCATAATTTTCTGCGAGAGCCCGAATACATCTCTCTTATCAAAAAGAGGGCAGCGCCGGCGAGTATCGAACATTATTTTGCCTATCTCCACTCGAGTCGCAAGGAGGCGAGCCTCACAAAATATCTTGAGGATGAGGACGTCAGCCAGGCGATCATTTTCTGTAACGCCCGGCACAAGGTTGACAAGTTATTCCGCGATATGCGTAAGCACTACAAGGACATCGAGTATATCCATGCCGGGCTCAGTCAGAACAAGCGTTCTTCCATATTCAGGCAGTTTAAAACAAAGAAGCTTCGTTACCTTATCGCCACTGATGTCGCAGGGAGAGGGCTTGATTTTACGCACGTATCCCATGTAGTGAACTGGGACTTACCGATGGACGGAACGCAGTATACTCATCGTACCGGTCGTTCCGGGCGGATGGGGAGAAGGGGCCGGGCCTTTTCCCTTGTGACCAGGCGTGACCTCCCCCAGCTTCGTGAACTTATACGGAAGAAGAAAATTATCCCCCACTGGATCGGGGAGAGCCCGTTTAAGGAAAGCAAAACGCCACAGGAAGAGAAAACCCCCCAAAGAAAAAGACCCTACCGGCGCCACAGCGGTGGAGAAATAAAGCGTGACAGGGCAGGAGCAAAAAGAGAAAACCAGCCTTAGAAATCAAGAATAAACAAGTCATACAGATTTCGCCGTAATAAGGTGTATGAGTAATTTCTTCTTGCTGACTTAGCTCAAGCCCGTCTTGTCCTGACTCTGAAACAAATCAAAGGCATCGTTTACATCAGTGAACTCCAGAGAATGGTTTTTACAACCGTTACGGGAACAGACTTTTACGGTTCCCCCCTGCTGTAATTGAAACCCGACTATGGGCGCCTTGCATTCACATGTTTGATACACGGGGAAGGGATTCCCGCATTGTGGGCAGAACAGGGAGCAAATAGCATCCTTAATGTCATCCACACCATCAAATTTTTTGTTATAACTTCCGTAAACCTGACTCAGATAAATGTGACCTGACTTTTTTTCAATCTTTGTCTCAAGATCTATCGAAGGAAGATCATCAAGCCTGACATCAGGATTCATCAGGGATTTACCACATGCGGGACATTTGACGAGAATTTTAATTGAACCAGTCATATCGAACCTCCTTGTTTTTTTTGTGCCTTTCCTAATAGCTATTTATTCGCTGAAGTACTCCGGCCTCATGGAGACGGTAAGCCCGTCGCCACTGTTTTTCAGCCGCACAGCAAGTCCATGAATCTTCGGCAGTTCGTATTCGAAGAAGTAACGGAAGGTATGTAGTTTTCCGCGGTAAAAATCGGTATCGGCGGCCTCAGAGGCTCCGGCAAGCGCCTCATCCGCCGTAAGGGCCTGGAGAAGCCATTGCCAGGCGATGGCGATGATACCGAAGAATTCAAGAAACAGTGTCGCGTCGGCCAGGAAGATTTCTATTTCTCCCTTGAGGGCAATTTCCGTCAGGCTTTGGGCAACCTCTTTCAGGGATTGCAGGGCCTCCTGCAGTTTTTCCGCATATGGCGCTAACTCATCAATTGACTTTGCCCCGGCAATTGCCTTTTCGACTTCCTCAAGGTAGAGGAGGAGGGCCTTTCCGTCTTTCATGACCATTTTCCGACCCAGGAGGTCCATCCCCTGGATCCCCGTGGTTCCTTCGTGAATGGGGTGAATGCGCACATCGCGATAATACTGCTCCAGTGGAAACTCATCACAGTAGCCATACCCGCCCAGGCACTGAAGCCCCTGGCTGCAGGAAAGAACACCCATCTCCGAGGGATATGTTTTTGCTATAGGAGTAAGAATTTCCAGCAGCAGTTTATATCTCTCCTTCTCTTCTCCATCTTCAAGAACCGTAATAAGGTCTGTATATCTGGAGCACTGGAAAATTAAGGAAAAAGCGCCCTCCACGACGGCCCTCTGGAAAAGGAGCATCCGCTTGACGTCGGCATGTTCGATAATCGGTATCTGCGGTTCGGCGGGGTCTTTGGAGGTAATCTTTCTTCCCTGGGGTCTTTCCTTCGTATATTCAAGGGCCGCATAATAGGCAGCGGAAGCAATGGCGGCGGCACCCATACCGACGTCGATCCGCGCCTCGTTCATCATCTGAAACATGCACCTGATACCTTTATGGGGTTCTCCCACGAGCCAGCCGCGGCAGTCGTCATTCTCTCCAAGACTGAGCTGCGTAATGGGCGCACCACGATAGCCGAGCTTGTGATAAATTCCGGTGCAACTTACATCATTGGATACCAGGTCTCCCTTATCATTCAGTCTTTTATTAGGGACGACAAAAAGTGATATTCCCCTTATGCCCTGCGGAGCACCTTCGATCCGCACAAGCATTAGATTGACTACATTCTCAATGGAATCATACTCGGCACAGGAAATAAATATCTTCTGCCCTTTGAGTGTATAATATCCATCGTCAGTGGGACAGGCCGTGGTGGAAACATCGGTCAGGGATGAACCTGCCTGTGGCTCCGTGAGGGCCATGGTTCCCTGCCACTGGCCAGCAAACATCTTCGGCAAATAGGTATCGATCAACTCCTGAGAACCGAAGGACATAATCAGATGGGCCGCGCCGGTGGTGAGAAAGGGATAGACGCAGGCGGAATAATTGGCCGCAGAAAATATCCCCCGAAAGGCCGTCATAACGCTCATCGGTATCTGCTGACCGCCAAGTTCATACGGCGCATGCGCCCCGATCCAGCCCCCTTCCCCGCAGGCCTTCATGACCGTTTCGACCACGGGATGGACCTTCACCGTGGTTCCCGTGAATTCAGGCTGCTCTTTATCCATTTCGGAGAAAGCGGGAAAGAGAATATCCTTTCCCATTCTCATCCCCGTGTCCAGCACCATATCAAAAACTTCTCGGTTGTGATCGGCAAAGAAAGGGTATGCAGTTAGTGATTCCACATCGAACATTTCATAGAGCATGAATTTCAGATTCCGCATACTGATAAAGGTTTGAGCCATGAACAAATCCTCCTTCTATTATAATCAGGGATATCGCCCTTTTCAAACAATGTCTCAGGCAGAGACGCTACGTTGAGCCGGCAGGTTAACCGCTGTTTATCTCATTCAAACCGTCTATTATAAGATCAAGTCCTCCCTCGGAGACCTTCGCTATTCTCCTGCCAACACACCTCACTGAAAGTGTCACTCGAATTCATGTGGAAGTGGGTCACCATCGACGTCCTCGTAGACTTCCGGTCGAAACCGGGGGGTGCAGACGGCGAGGAAAATCAGATCACCTTGACCAAGGTTGGTAATCCGCTGACGGCACGACGGGGGTATGAACACCACGTCTCCGACACTCACATCCCGCGGTGGAAGATTACCGACCTCCGCACGCCCACTACCCTCAAGGATAACGTAACGCTCCACTGTCCCGACTATCCGATGCCACCGCGTGGTTACCCCAGGTGCGACGCGCACCCGGGCGATAGAGGCGTCCGGGTCATCCGGTGTGTTGGACAGCTCGATAATGTAACATTTTTCGGGAGTGTAAAACTCCACTCCAGGATTAATGTTCATAACGGCTTCGTTCATTTCATACACAAGTTGACCCCCATCGCAAAGCTCACCCGCCTCCATCACTGCTTGTCCCTGAACTTTGAAAAGCCACTTGCTTGAATGCAGGGCAGGACATTTCATAAACCGTAACGCTGCTGGTTGTCAGATAGTGCGATCGAATAGGCTAACTTACTGACATAATTACATCTTATAAATAATGGGATACAAACTATTTTGAAAAATAAAGTATTGCGTCCCTGGAATTTCCCCTGGAATTTCTGAGCGTGTCTATTTCCCCATGAAAACCTGCATAATGGTCAGGGCCTGATTACGGTCTTCCAGACGGATAGCGTCTTCCAGGCTCATCCCTCCCGTGTTCCGGTCCAGCGCTTCTTTCGTAACCCGGAGACCCAGGGGTGACTTGCCCGCCATGTTCCGGGCCATGGCCATCGCTTCGTCCATCAGATTTTCCGGTTCGTGTATCGCTTGGAGAAATCCTATCCTGAGGGCTTCCGAAGCATTCATGAAATCACCCGTCAGGAGATACCGCGCCGCGTTCCCCGTTCCTACGGCGCGCGGCAGGAGCCATGATGCCCCCATATCGGCGCCTCCGAAGCCCAGGTTTATATATGCCGCCTGGAATCGCGTCTTTGGCACCCCAAACCTTACATCACAGGCCATGGCAAGGGAGAATCCCGCCCCCACTGCCACGCCGTTGATCGCCCCAATGATCGGCTGGGGAGTCTGTCTCATGAAAAGAATGAAATCGGAATAAAGACGCTGGTTCTCATAGGCCGATTTAGGGGTGTATCCATCCTTCGGACTCATTATCTCCGGGTCCCCGATGTCCAGGCCCGCGCTGAATCCCCGTCCCGCACCTGTGAGCACGAGCACCCTTGTATCCAGATCATCGATACGCTCTTTCAGGCAGCGGCGAAACTCGTCCCGCATGGTGAAATTGATGGCATTGAGCGAGTCGGGACGGTTCAGTGTAATGATTCCGATCGGACCTTCACGTTCAAATGTAATAGTGGTGTAATCCATTGATTTCCCCCCTTTGGATATTGTAATGGTGCCCCAACCATATTCTTTCCGGATTGGAAATGATGACGTGTTCTTAAAAGGGAGCGCCACCCGGGAAATGGCTGATGAATTCCACTGGAGAAATTGTGCGACGGGACGACGCGCTCAATCATTCCGGGCAGGCTCCTTCTTGGACGATTTTCTTAGTTTGAAATTTTCCCGGACACAAGGGCTATCTGCTCCTCGGCCTCTTTCATCATTCCCTCTACGAGTTCTTTGCAGGTCATGATCTTGTGGACCAGGCCCACCGACTGTCCCACCATCATGGGGGCCAGATCAACATCCCCTGTTTCCCAAGCTTGAGATATCCGTCCCCCGGTAATCATGGGAATAATCTCCTCGAGGCTTGCCCCCCTTGCCTCAAGATCCAGAACACCAAGCACATTCTTGTTTTTCAGCGCCCGAGCCTGAAGACCGATGGACTTGCAGATGAGTGTTGTATCCAGTTCCTGACTGTTGACAAGTTTATTCTTTATATTGTCATGTATATTACATTCCTTGCTCGTCAGAAAGCGGGTGCCCATCATCACTCCCTGTGCTCCCAGCATCAGGGCCGCCGCCATTGTCTTGCCGTTCGCGATCCCCCCCACGGTAACTACCGGAAGGTTTACCTCTTCCAAGATTCTCGGCGTGAGCACCATAGTCGTGACATCGTCATTCAGGGGATGCCCCCCCTCTTCAATACCCGCGGCAAATATTCCGTCATACCCCACGCTTTCGGCATGTCTCGCGTGGCGGACGGAACCCAGCTTGTGAAACATCTTGACCCCGGCCTTCTTGAGCATCTCGATATATTCCATGCCACAGGCCTTGTCGATCGGCGTACCCGACATCACTACGGCGGCCACCTGTTCTTCCGCACAGACACGAAGATACATCTTGTAATGCTCGCCGGTAAAGCGAAGCGACGGCAGTGCGGTGACACTCACAGTAAAGGCATTATCCGTAAGGCTGCGCGTTTCATGTATCGCGGCCCTGAAGGCCTCTTCGGTCTCATAGTTGGCCGCAGTAAGATCGCCTATGGCTCCGGCGTTGGATATCGCCGCACAGAGGGGAGGTTTGCACAGCCACATCATCGCGCCGCATATAATGGGGTACTTTACGCCGAACATTTCAGTAATTTCAGTCTTTATCATTTACTTCTCCTTTTTATTTTTTATCTTGTTATTTTTTTCATGGCCATCTGTGCGGCTATTCGGCCCGACAGGAATGATGACTCATAACCATGTCCTATCGAGGCGAATCCGCCGGCAAAATCCAGTCCCTTGATAAACTGTTCCTGCGGCCTCGACATTGATCTTGCCACAACGGAATCCCACGGATCCTGTTCGTAGGCGTATATGGAGCCCTTGAAGGCGCCGGTATAACGCGCAAAGGTTTGAGGGGTGGCAATCTCGATCTCCTCGATATGATCAGACAGGGGGGAACCGAGCGCCTCACTGAACTGGTCAATCATAACTTTCGCGAATTCCTGCTTGAACCGCACATAATTCTCCGGTCTGACATCCTTCCATGTATCCGGCCCAGCCAGGGCGGTCATGGAAACAATGGTGGTACCGGGAGGAGAACAATCAGGAATCGCTCTGTTCAGGCATATCGCGGCCTGCATCTCCGGCGCCTCGAAGGTAAAGTAGTTATCATAGGCCTTCCCGGTATCCATGGAGGCACCGATGAAATACCCGTAACTTTCAATGCCCAGTTCGTCCGGCGAGGCATCGAGCCCGAGATACACTACAAAGGCGCTGGCGCCGATCTTCCTGGCATTAACCAGTCTGTACGCATCTTCGGGAACCTTGCGCCTGTCATCAACGAGCCTGCCATATACCACATTCGGAGACAGGTTGGCTATCACATAATCTGTGCCGATGCGCTCACCGGCGGCAGTTTCCACACCGGCAACCCGGCCGTCCTCCACAAGAATCTTCGTGACCCTTGTGCTGTACTCCGTCCTTCCGCCCAGTTCTCTGATCCTCGCGTCGATGGCCGCGGACATGCCGTGCGACGTATGACGAGGGATATATGCCCCTTTCAGTATGTAGTTATAGAGTACCAGCGCCCATATGGTAAAAGACAGCCGGTTGACCGGAATGCCGAGATAACACCAGTAGGGATATATCATGTCCAGCGCCCTGTCCGGTATTCCAAAGGTATCCGTCACCTGTTTTGCCGTATACCCCGCCGTCACCATGAAAGATGGATATTCGTCCATCAGTACTTTCGGATCGGGCATGCCGTTCATCCTGCTTATATAACCTATGGCGCCGAGTGTCTCCCTGCATGTCTGCATGTATCTTTCAATGGATTTTCGGCTCCCCGGCACTGCCGCGGCGATCGTATCTGTGAATTTCTCGATCCCGAAGGGAATCTTTATATTGACTCCTTCATCGGAGAGGATCAGGTGATACGCCTCCGGAACAGGCATGAATTCAACATCCACCCCTCCCTTATCCTGCAGGAACTTTCTCATGAAGCCTTTATCCTGCTCGGACCCCACATTTGATAATTCGTGAAGGGATGGCTCAAACTCGAAACGCCCCCGCACAAAACTGGTGGCAAAACCGCCCGGCAGGTTGTGCTGCTCGAGCAGGAGAACCTTTGCATTATCGAGGGATAACTGCAGGGCAGCGGAAAGGCCTCCATTTCCTGCGCCTATCACCACCGCATCGTAATACGAATCAAAATGCAGGTTGCTTTTTATATTTTTATTCATATCGTTGTCCCTCCCGCGTTAGAATCCCGGAACTGCCCCCATTTCCACCCGCCACAACACCACCGGTAAGGGGAATCCTGATCTCGAGATCGGAAAGGGGATAGGATGAGCAAGGATGAATATAACCAAATTTCTTGTCAGCCGCCCTCCTGCCATCCCCATCCGGCAGTACAAACACATCCCCGGACATCAGGAGTGACCGGCACATGCCGCACTCACCGGCACGGCACTGTGAATCAGGACCGATACCCGCCTTTTCCAGAGATACAAGGACCGTATCCACTCCCTTTGCGGATATGGTCCTGACCTTGTTTCCCATCCGAACCACAACCGAAAACGTCCTGTCCTTTGTTTCGCCGGGAAATTCTGGTTCCGACGTGACATCAAACGGTTCGCCGGAAGCCTCTTGTCTGATCCGTCTTCGCGGGATATCCAGCGCTTCCAGCTCCCTGTCAAGGAATCTATACATCTCCCGGGGCCCGCACACGAAAAAGGTCTTCCCCTTCACATCCCCAGTATTCTCCGTTATACACGAGGCGGTTATGAAACCCGACGGACCTCTCCACGTGTTATCCGACTCACTGCACACATAGACGACCCTGAATCTCTCTGGCTCTCTTGCGGCGTACATATCAAATTCTTTTGAGAAAACCGCGCAATCAGGCGTTCGTATTCCATACAGCAGGGTTATCCTCATATCAAGGTCCCCGGCGAACATCTCGCGGACCATGGAGCGAATCGGGGTTATTCCGGTCCCCCCTGCAATGGCAACAATATCAAGACTGTCACGGAGGGAATCATAATAAAAATTCCCATGCGGCCCGGACATATCAACAACAGTGCCATTTTTCCAGAGATCCCATATATGTCCCGTGAGGAAACCTCCCTCTTTTTTCTGGATCGTCAGCTCATAATAGCCTGAAGATAATGCGTCACAGGAAGAAGACGAAATGGAATAGGGTCTGGTTATCCATGCGTCACCGATCTTTGCCTTGAGACTTACATACTGCCCCGGACGAAAGACCGGCAGCCCTATACCGGATCCCGCAGCAGGCTCGAGACGAAACGTCTTTACTGAAGGAGTCTCCTCCCTGACCGCACTCACAACGAGTTGAATTCCTTCCGGGTGGAGCATTCTCGACAAATCGCCTATCGGATCTTCCATGTCCGGTAATGGCGACGCCTGCTTTACGCGCTCCTGCCTTTCGGATACAAGCCCGAAAAAGGCGTTCAGGTCTTTCTCTTTTCCATACACCTCCATTTTATATCCTCCATTTTCTGTTTTATTAACAGGATCGCACCCGTTTGAAACGCTCGTAACAGGTCTTCATTCCGGCGGAAACCGGAGTCCAGACCACCTGCGACTAAGTCAGCAAAAAGAAATAACTCATAATCAACTTCTTTTCTGTATGTTACTACATTTTATTGGAATTACCGGCTTTATAAATCTGATACTGTCGTACAAAATCAGGCTTCTTCGCTCAAAAACATGCCGCTGAGATCTTCACCTTCTCACTGCGAAAAATAGCACTGATTTTTCCAGAATACTTTGGGAATTCCGTGGCAAGCCAGAACTCCGATGCCATGATCTTGCCGTAATAAAAGGCCGATTCCCTGTCTTCGGCAAGAACATTGTTCAGTTCATCGCCTGTGGAATTGCCGGCAAGGCTCTTCAGTTTAGGTTTCGTAATCGTCAGGCTCCAGATGTGCATCCATGCCAGCACAAGATCAAAAACCGCCTTTCGAATTGGATCCACACTCAGAAGAAGGGTGACGAAATTGCCGGAGTCCATATATTCCTTCATACGATCAATCACTCCATCAAGTTGTTCAACACCATCGCTGACAGATTCGAGATATATATCGTCGACAATCCCACGGGCATTGTGAACGGTGTCGAGGATTCTTTTCTTTAAAAGACCATAGTTGTATTGCCCGGGGTTCATCAGGATTTTCCGCATAACCAGGTCAAGAGACTGGATTCCGTTCGTTCCTTCAACTATGGAGAGTGACTTGCTATCAACGGCAAACTGCTCCACCGGATACTCGGAGCAATAACCGTAACCACCATGAACCTGTATCGCCTCTGCCGTAATCAACCAGGCCATATCTGAATTCCCCGCCTTTATTATGGGAACAATGATGTCCACTATGGCCCTTGCCTCTTTCGCGTCTTCTCCATCGAGCAGATGCTGAAGAGTTATCTGCTGAGATATATAACTGGACAACATCCTTTCCGCTTCCACATATGATTTCATCCAAAGGAGCATTCTCATTACATCGGGATGCTGGATGATGGGCACTCTCGGTGCCTTGGCATCAAACATTTGCGTTACATGAGCCCCCTGGATTCTTGTCTTTGCATAATCAACGGCCTGCATATAGGAGGCGCTGGAACCGCCAAGCGCCATGATACCCACCTCAAGCCGGGTTTCATTCAGCATCTTAAACATATTGTTAAGACCTCTTCCCTGCTCTCCGAGAAGGTACCCTGTGCATTTTTCGCTGTCTCCGAAAGACATTGAACATGTCGCCGCGCCGTGTGCTCCCATTTTTTCCTCTATACCGGCACAGAACACATCGTTTCGCTCACCGAGGGTTTCATCGTCGTTTATGAGATATTTGGGGACGAGAAAAAGAGAAACCCCCTTTGGTCCGGGAGGATCTCCTTCCACCCGTGCGAGGACGGGATATATAATCTGCTTCGTAATATCCTGATCACCATTTGTAATAAAACACTTCTGACCCGTGATGAGATAGGTTCCATCCGGTTGTCTCAGGGCCTTTGATTTCAATGCACCCACATCGGAACCCGCCTCCGGTTCCGTCAGACACATGGTTCCACCCCATTCACCGGAGAGTATCCTGGGAACATAGAGCTTTTTCTGCTCCTCATTCCCGAAATTCTGAATCATGATTGCCGCGCCGTGATTCAGCATGAAAAAGAGCATGAGGGCTCCACCGGCACCGCAAAATATTTCCCAGCAGGACGATTGAATCGCCAGGGGCATCCCCGCACCCTCAATAGCCGGATCATCGGAGATTGACAAAAATCCCGCCTCCAGCAGGGCACGGGAGGCATCCTTATATCCCGAAGGAAGCCGGACCGATTTTGCCTCCCTGTCATAGATACACCCCTCTTTATGCCCCGCCACATTTGCGGGAAAAATCTGTTCCACAGCAACCTTCTCCGCAAGCCTTATCGTGCCTTCATAGATATCCCTGTCAAAACCTTCATATTGAGGGTATCGACTCAGCTTCTCGATCTCCAAAAATTCAAACAGATTAAACTGGATATCCCTCATATCAACCAGATACTTCTGTGCCATCTGTCTCCACCCTTCCCTTAAAACGATTTCGCAAAAAACCCCCCATATTCAGCAAGAAAATGAAGGGTTTGTATAATACAGCTTCCCGTATTGCCCTGTTCCTTACAATGACCGGGAAAATGATCCCGCAGATATCCCACAGTGTGCTTTTTCCCCCGACAATCAGACCTTCGGATCTTAGCTCTTACTGAAAGATTGTATGAGCTTAAAAAATTCTCCTGAGAAGACCATTATCGCTTGATTACGGTTTTCGACGTTAACGGCCGCCTCAAGTGAAGGCGCGTCGATATTCTGGTCGAGGACACGCTTGGTCAGCTTCAGAGCCCCGAAGCTCTTGGCAGTCATCAGACGCGCGTGGGACAGGGCCTCATCAATCAGTTCCTCCCGCGGGACCACTTTGTTAACAAGTCCGATCTTTTCGGCCTCTTCCGCCCGCACCTTTCTCCCGGTAAGGAGAATCTCGCTGGCCCGTGCGAGGCCCACGAGGCGGGGCAAATAATAAGAGCATCCCAACTCGCCACCTGAAAGCCCGATATTGATAAAAGAAGCGATAAAACAGGCTTCAGGCGAAGCAAACCTGATGTCGCTCGCCAGCGTCATGGCAAAACCTCCCCCTGCAGCCGCTCCGTTAACCGCCGATATTATGGGCTGAGGAATTTTTCTCATACCGAGAATCAGGCTGGAATATCTCTCCTGAACAATCTTGAGAAACAGTTCCGGATCGGCAAAGGCATCCGTATCTTTATGGGACATCGCATCATTGAGATCTGCGCCAGAGCAATAGGCCTTTCCCGCCCCCGTTATTATCAGCACCTTGAACGTGCACTCATAATCAGATAGAATCCGGAATAATTCATCAAACTCAGCCAGCATCTCCACACTTTGAGCATTTAATTGTTCCGGCCGATTCAACGTCACAAGACCGATGGACGGTTCCACCTCTTCAAAGGTAAATGTGTTAAATTTTTTCATATCGTTTGTCATTACTTCTCTTCCCTCTTCTTTTTATCTGTCTCTCTGAGTTCTCTTCTCAGAATCTTGCCGATGGCGCTTTTGGGAAGTTCATCGATAAACTCTATTTCTTTCGGAACTTTGTAGGCCGCCAATTTCTCCCTGCAATAGGAGGTGACCTCTTCCTTCGTCAGGGTTTCTCCCGGTTTCACAATAATGTAGGCCTTGACGGTTTCTCCCCTGTACTCATCGGGAACGCCTATACAGCACGCCTCCATGATTTTGGGGTGGGAAAAGAGCATGTCGTCTATCTCGTTCGGATAGATATTGAAGCCGCTCGCCACAATCAGGTCTTTCTTTCTGTCTGAAATGGTCAGATAACCGTCCTCGTCAAGATATCCGATGTCTCCTATGTAAAACCAGCCGTCTCTTATCGTCGCTGCGGTTTCTTCCGGCTTCTTGTAATACCCCTTCATAACCTGTGGCCCTTTTATGCAGATCTCACCGGCCTCTCCGATGGGGAGTTCCTGCGTTCCCGTTTCAAGGTCAACGATCTTCAGATCCGTGTTCGGGAGCGGAATACCCACCGTTCCCCTCTTAACCGTTCCACCCCACGGCGTCATCGTCGCAAAGGCGGTATTCTCCGTTGCTCCGAACACATCATAGATAATCGCACCATGCAGTTCCTTCAGCTGATTGAGCGTATCTTCGGGAAGCGGGGCGGCCCCTCCGAAGTATCCCTTTACAAATGAAAGATCCATCTCTCTGAATCTCTTGTCTCTCAGGAGTCCCGTATAAATCGTAGGAACGCCGGGGAGGAATGTCGGCTTGAACTTCCGGAGCATCTCGATTATCGCGTTTGGCTCCGGCTTCGGAACGAGAATACATGACCATCCGTTCATTATCGGCATGTTCTGACTTACCGAATATCCCGCCGAGTGAAATATGGGATAGATTCCCATCAGGCTTTGTTCCGTATCCTTCAGATCGGGAAACCACGCGGCAAACTGCTGCATTATACCGGATATATTCGCGTGGGTCAGCATGGCCCCCTTACTGACACCCGTCGTGCCCCCCGTATAGATCAGGGCTGCCACATCGTCCCAACGGGCCAGATTCTCCACGGGAGCATCAGAATATCGCTTGATTAAATCCATAAACTGATAGACGCCCTCTTGAGGCTCTACCTTCCTGTGCATACCCTTTTTAACAAACGGAAATAACTGTTTTATCGGAAAGGGCAGGTAGTCATTTATGTGGCACGTAATGATAGTCTTAATTTTTGTCTTATCCTTCAGTTTAAGCGCGCGCGGAAGGAGAAGATCGAGGGTCACCAGAACTGTGGCATCGGAATCATTAAGCTGATGTTCCAGCTCACTTTCCGTATAGAGGGGATTGGTCATAGCTGTCACCCCGCCCACCCTGTACGTGGCATGATCGGCGATGATAATCTGTGGTATATTGGGAAGCAGCATGGCGACCTTGTCACCTGGTTTTACGCCAAGATCGAGAAACGCCCTGGTAAAACGGTTTACCATCTTTTCCAGTGCACCGAAGGTAATCTTCGTTCCCATGTAGATGAATCCTACGCGATCGGGATATTTCTTTGCCGTCCGGGTAAGCGCTTCGGCCATGGTAACCTTTTCGATATCGATCTCGGCAGGAACCCCCGGCGCATACGACTTGTGCCATAATTTTTCTACAGACATGTTCTCTCATTCCTTTCTTTGAAGTAATGGCAACCTAATTCTTTGAATATTTCTCTACCAATACGAACTTCGTCACTTTACCCGTCGGTGTCATGGGGAGACTGTCGACAAAGAAGACCTTTTTAGGTGCCTTAAAGCGCGCAATATTGTCACGGCTGTAGGCAATAATCTCCTCTTCGGTTAACTCACTCCCGAATGACTTCACGATCACGGCGGCAACCATCTCTCCCCATGTCTCGTCGGGCAAGCCGATAACGGCACACTGACCGACCGCCGCATGGGACATGAGCATTTCCTCCACGTCAACGGCAAACACATTCTGACCGCCACTGATAATCATGTCTTTCACCCGGCCCGAAAGATAGAGGAAACCCTCCTCATCAAACCTTCCCAGGTCCCCCGTGTGGAACCATCCGTCTTTGAAGGCCTCTTTTGTCTGCTCTTCGTTCTTGTAATACGCTGTCGTCGTGGACACACCGCGGCCGATCACCTCACCCACTTCACCGGCGGGAACGTCCTTCCCCGAAGCATCGACAATACGAACATCGGACCCGAAATAGAGCGTGCCGACTGATTCGGGCTTTCGTTTTTTGTCTTCGGGTCCCATATTGACAAGGACTCCCGTTTCCTGAAGCCCGTAAAATTCATAAATATTGGGACAGAGACGTTCCTTGACCTGGTCCTGAAGAGTTGTGGGAAAGGGTGATGCTGCAAAGACAAGGGCCCTGAGTGAGGTCAGGTCATACTTTTCTAGATCGGGGATGGCGAGAATAAAACTGGCCATGGTGGGCACCCAGTTGGATATGGTTATCCTTTCCTGCTCGATCACTTCCAGTATCTTGACAAGATCGAACTGGAGAATCACATTTCGCGCCCCCGCAAAGAGGCCGATCCCGGCCCAGGCAAACCCCACCCTTCCGAACATGGGGAAAACGGTAAGGATTGTATCGTCGGATGTCACATCGTGCATGGAGGCCATCACCGGCCCGGCCACGGCATTGTTGTAATGCGTGAGGAGATAGGCCTTGGGAAGCCCCGTGGTGCCGGAGGTAAGATTGAGATACTGATTATCCTCTTCGGATACCTCCACATCCGGTTCATCCTGCGAAGAACGGGACATGAGATCCTCATAGGAAAGGGCGAAATCGGGAACCTCGTCACCCATGCAGATAAACCGCTTGATCCGGGGCATCTTCTCCTTCATTTCCCGGACAATATCAGAAAACGACGGGTCGAAGATAAAGGTTTCGGCCTCGCCAAAATTGATCAGCTCGACGATTTCACCCGCCGAGAGACGATAGTTCAAGGGAATACCCATGACACCGATCTTGGCCAGCGCAAAATAGGTCTCGGCTATCTCCACACGGTTGTATGTCATAAAGGCGGCGACATCTCCCTTTTTGACTCCGAGTGAGAGGAGGCCGTTGCCGAGGGCATTACACCGCAGATTAAATTCCCGATAGGTAAGATGTTTACCGGTGGTAACACAGTAGAATGCCTCCCGGTCGCCATACCGTGCCGCTGCAACCTTTGCATAATTTCCCATCACAAAGCTTCCCGTTGCTCGCTCTTTCATTGTTCCCTCCTTATTATTTCAACCTCTCGTCTCACTGAACAGGGCTCTACCCCCCTCGTTTGCAGCCGATGCCCATAGTCGCCAACTCCGGATAGGGCTAATTTCCTTTGAATATCGGCTCCCTTTTTTCCCACATTGCCGTCACCGCTTCCATCATATCTTCATTCGGTACGGCAGCAGCATTTTTCTGGGAAATATAGTCAAGTCCCGCATACACTCCGTTATCGCGACTGTAATTGATAACTTCCTTCACACCCTGAACGGCCAACGGCGGCAGCTTGGCAAGTTCTTCAGCCAGTTTCTTGACCCCGGCATAGAGACTTTCCTGATCATCAAAGAGTTTCGTGATAAATCCCATATTCAGGGCTTCTTCACCCCCAAAGTCACGACCTGTAAGGGCAAGTTCCCTGAACAAGCCATGACCGGTAATGTGGGGCATGCGCTGCAGAGTACCAATATCGGCGATGATACCGATTCTCGTCTCACGGATCGAGAAGATCGCATCGCTCGAGGCATAGCGAATGTCGCAGGCACTCGTCAGATCGATTCCGCCGCCGATACAATGGCCGTGAACCGCGGCGATTACCGGTTTCAGACACTTTTCAACAGCAGTCATGCTTTTCTGAAGCAAAGATATCCTTCTTCTCAGGGATTCACGCCAGGCGGCCGAGCCGTCGCCCATGAGTTCCTGTGCCTCCACAAGATCGAGTCCTGCCGTAAAGCTCTTCCCCTCGGCCTTTATAACGATAACCCGCACCTCGGGATCTTCATCGAATTCCCCCATGATCTTCTGCAATTCATCGAAAAACTCGAAGGTCATCGTATTTCGCTCTTTCGGCCGATTAAAGGTCAGCCACGCAATGTACCCCTCTTTTTCTATCTTGAACACATCCTCTCGACTCATAGTACACCTCTCTCCTTTCGTTTACGACGCGAAACTTTCGTCGACAATTTCCATAATGGACAGATCTTCGCTCTTGATCGCCTTCGCCGCGGCCTCCGCCGCGGGGAGTACGTTCTTAATAAGATATCGGGCACTCAATACCTTACCCTCATAAAACGCGGCATCACTATTGTCGCGAATAAAGGCAACCCAGGCCTCTCTGTCTGACGAATCGACACCTTTTCCCTTCGCCAGTCCATCGAGTTTTTCTTTCGCAATGCCAGCCTGCCACAACATCAACCAGGCCGATACAATCTTTCCCATCATCATCAGAAATGGATAGGCGTGGCCCACGGGAACCATAAACTTGCCCGCCTTACCGCAATTCGCAAAAAACATTCCCATCTCTCCCAGCAGGTTCACACCAGCCTGGACATCCTCGGCCAGGTCGGAAAGGCCGGGGACATCTTTGTACTTCGCCACGGTACCGCCCATCTCCATCAGGAGATTCATAAAATAGGCGCCCTTCTTCATACCCAGCTTGCGACCAACCAGATCGAGGGCCTGAATACCGTTGGCGCCCTCATAAATGGAGGCAATCTTCTCGTCGCGCATGAACTGCTCCACGGGGTACTCTGAACAGTATCCGTACCCTCCGTACACCTGAATGGCCTGCTCAGTCACCTTGAATCCCACATCGGAGCAGTATGCCTTGACAATGGGCGTGAGTATCTCCAGAAATCCATGCCATTTTTCCTTCTCGGCTTCGTCCCCGGCAATCACTTCCCTGTCCACCGCGTAGGCGGCGAAGGAGAGCATCGCACGCATGCTGTCCACATTTGCCTTCATCCAGAGGAGCATACGTCGCACGTCAGGATGCTTGATGATGGGAACTTTGGGTGCATTCGGATCCCTGAGATTTTCGAGGGATGATCCCTGGATTCTTTCCTTCGCGTACTGGAGCGCGTGAAGGTATGCGATGGAAGCACTTCCGACTCCCTGCATTCCCGTACCGATTCTCGCCTCGTTCATCATCTGGAACATGACTTTTATGCCCTTACGTTCCTCGCCGAGGAGTTCAGCGTAACACTCGTCATTGTCTCCAAAATTCATTGTGCCCGTGGGGGCTCCATGAAAGCCCATCTTTTCCTCTATCTTGGCAACATCGTAGTCGTTGCGTCTCCCAAGTGTGCCATCGTCGTTCACAATATATTTAGGCACGAGGAATATGGAAATCCCCTTCGTTCCGGCAGGATCACCCTCGATACGCGCAAGGACTGGATGAATGATGTTTTCCGTCAGATCCTGATCCAGACCGGTGATAAATGACTTCGTCCCCTTAATCTTGAAGGTCCCGTCCGGTTGCCTGATGGCTTTGGTGCTTATGTTACTCAGGTCGGAACCCGCATTCGGCTCTGTAAGACACATGGTACCGTTCCATTCTCCGGAAACCATTTTTGACAGATATTTGGCCTTAACTTCTTCCGATCCATATACCTCGATAAGGTGTGCCGCCCCCTGGCCGAGGAATCCGAGGACAAGAAAACCCAGGTTATGGATAAACCATTCATTCGCCGACGTTGACATCACGTAGGGAAGTCCCTGTCCCCCGACTTCAGGAGACTTACTCATGGCGCCCCAACCACCCTCGCAAAAAAGCCTGTAGAGGCGATGGAAGGATTTGGGTACAAATATTTCACCATTTTCGAGCCTGCAGCCTTCCTTGTCAGACTCGACAAGTGTTGGAAACATTTCCTCGGTGGCAAATTTCTCCGCCTCATTCAAAATCATATCGAAGACATCTCTGGAAAAATCCGCATAGCGAGAATTCTCGCACAGATTCTCGATTTCCAGCATTTCATAGAGTACAAACCTCTGGTCCCTCGCGTCAATAATGAGATTCGCCATATTAACTCTCCTCCAAATCAGTTATCTGTTCTCGATATATCCGCCATGCCATTCACATGGCCAGAAACAATAGAACATATTGCCTCTCACATTTCTCAAGACAACAAGTCTGACTTCAAAGGGAATTCGGGGTCACTTCTTTGGTGATCCTTCCGATTCCAGTTTCTGTACTATATCGGCCCTGAGGTCCTTTTTAAGCGCTTTGCCCACGGGATTTCTGGGAATTGCGTCCACCACTTCCAGACGCTCGGGAAGTTTATAAACCGCAACGCCCTTTTCTCTCATAAACGATATCAGATCTTCAAGGGCAAGTGTCTCTCCCTCTTTGGGAACGGCATAGACGCACAGTTTCTCTCCCATGGCTTCGTCCGGCATTGAAACAGCCGCTATATCGGCCACTTTCGGATGTTCCAGCAGCATGTTTTCCACTTCTTGAGCGCTAATATTGAATCCGCCTCTGATGACGATATCCTTGGTCCTGTCGAAGAATCCTACACAGTCCCCTTCCTTTATCTGGAAAAGATCACCGGTATTGAAAAATCCCTCGCTGTCGAAGGCCTTTTCAGTAATCTCGGGGCGTTTGAAGTAGCAGGGAATTACATTTGGTCCGCGATACCACAACTCGCCCACACTGCCGACTTCGGTCAATTCTTCTCCCGTTGCGGGGTCTATTATCTTGGATCGAACAAAATCTGTCACTGAAGCATTCCATTTTGTGCCCTGCTTGCCATACTGGGGGAATTTATCCACCCTTTTTTCCATATCTGGAATATCAAAACGTCCCGATACAAAACCGGTGCCCTCGTTCTGTCCCCAGATGTTCCCGAACTCTATGCCCCAACGCCTTTTCAGCTCCTGCACCGACCAGAGTGACGGGGGGGCCGCGCCGAGAGTGATCGCCCTCATCTTGGACAGATCAAATTCGTCAACCTTGGGGTGTTTCAAAAGGGCATTGATAACGGCAGGTACAAGAAGCGTATAGTTTATTTCCTCCATCATCAACTGCAGGACAAAGCCGGGGCCGTCAAAAGGATGGTGCAGTACAAGTTTTCCACCGACGATCAGCCAGGGGAAATAGACCGACCCGAGCGAGGCCATATTGACCAGCGGACCGGCAGTAATAAGATTATCATTCGCCTCAATACCCGCCGAATCAACCTGGGCCATTGACTGATTATACCAATTGTTGTGACTCAGCGGACACCCTTTCGGCTGGGCCTCTGTACCCGATGACCAGCAAAGCGTAAGGATGTCATTGGCATCGATGACTATATCATCCAGTTTGCCTGTAATATCTCCTTTGCTCATCTCTCTGAGCTCTTCCAGGGTAATTATATGCTGTATGGAAGGATTCTTAGACCGGACTTTTTCGGCCATCTCTTTGTGCTTGAAACCGTGAAAATCTTCTACCGTGATAAAGGCCTTTGCCTCCGTCATTCCCGCAATATAGTCGACCTCCGATAAGCGCCACTGCATCGGCATCGGCGATATCAATCCCCCCGCCCTTGTAATGGCAAGGTACAGCATGGCAAGCTCCCAGCAGTTGGGGAGCTGAACCATTATGATATCATCTTTTTGAATTCCCCTGGCGATGAGACTCTCGGCCGTGGCATCCACGGCCTTGTCGAGCTGCAGGTATGTGAGCCTTTCAGGTTCCAGGCCCACCAGGTCTTTTTTGTTGAGGGGATCCACGAGACATTCTTTGTCGGAATCCTTTTTGACATTTTCCTTGAAAAAATCGATAAGAGTTTTCTTTCCCCATGCCCCCTTTTCGGTCCATTCCCGAATCATCTCCTGCGATGCTAAGATCATATCATTTCCCCCTTATTTCGCCAATATTCTCGGCTGTCTAATTTACTTAATTAAAAAGTCCCCCCTTTTCGAACTCATCAATATCTCCGTCGGCATAACCCAGTTCGCGAAGAATCTCTTTCGTATGAGTGCCAGCGGGCACACCGGCTTTCCCATATTCCCGGGGTGTCCCGGAAAATTTTATTGGACTGGCAAGCTGGCGCATCTTCCCCCCCAAGGGAAGGTCAAGCTCCACTACCATATTCCGCTTCTTCGTATGAGGATCATTCAACGCCTCGGAGAGTGAAAGCACCGGCTCTACGCAAGCATCCGTGTTATTAAATATGTCCATCCATTCACCTCTTGTCTTCGTCAGGATAATATCCCTGACTTCCTGTTTCACCTCTTCGAGATTTTGAGGCACCACACCTGACTCGATCAGGTCGGGCCGACCGATTGCCTCGCAGAAGGCGGCAAAAAACTGCGGTTCAATGCCACCGAAGCTTATATATTCTCTGTCCTTCGTCTCGTAAAAATCGTACAGGGACCCGCCATTCAGTAAAAAACTTTCCCGTCCGGGTTCTTCGTTATCTACAAGATAAGCGCCCCCCATCATCGCATTGAAGGCAATCGCTCCATCGGTCATGGAAATATCGATATATTGCCCCTTCCCGGTTTCTTTCCTGTAAACTACAGCGGCAAGGATACCTATGATCGAGTTGTATGACCCTGACGCAACGTCGGCAATCTGCATTCCCATAAGGCTCGGTCCGCCATTTTTCTTTCCGGAATAGGACATCAACCCCGAACGCGCGAGATAATTGATATCATGCCCCGCCTTCCCGCTCAGGGGACTGTCCTGCCCGTATCCGGTAATGGAACAGTAAATGATGTCGGGTTTTATCTTTTTGAGGGTTTCATAGTCGAGGCCAAATTTCGCCATGACACCGGGACGAAACTGCTCTATCAGGACATCATAATCGGAAATGAGTTGACGAACGATCTGAACAGCGCGGGGGTCCTTGAGATTCAAGGTCATACTGCGCTTGCCCCGCTGCATATAGGGTACGGTAAATGAGATATCTGTGCCGGCAAGAAAGGGGGGCGCAAATGCCGCCAGATCAGGCCGGGATCCTGAAGTAACGCGCAGTACATCTGCCCCGAGGTCGGTAAGATTCATTGTGGCGAACGGTCCCGGAAGCAGTGTCGTAAAATCAAGAATTTTCAACCCTTTTAGCGGCCCTGACATTCTATCTTCCCCCTTTTATCATATCGATGATATTTCTATCATACAAAAAGTTTCCTTATAAGCCCATGAACTTGGCCGCAATTCCCCTCATTATTTCATTGGTACCAGCGAATATCCGCGTAACTCTTATATCTCTCCAGGCGCGGGCAATGGGATACTCTTCACAGTAACCATAGCCACCGTAAAGCTGGAGGCAACGGTCGGCAACGCGATTGGCCATCTCTGTGGTCCAGTACTTCGCCATGGAAACTTCCACCACCACGTTTTTCCCCTCCATATGATCCACGACCAGCTTGTCGACAAAAGTTCTTCCCAGCTTTATTTCAGTCGCCATCTCCACAATTTCAAACTGACTGTGTTGAAACTTTGAAACAGGCTTGCCAAAAACGGTGCGCTCCTTACAGTAATCGATGGTAATGTCGAGCATGTACTCCGCCGCAACAACAGCGCCGATACACACCATAAGGCGTTCCTGCTGCAACTTCTCCATGAGCTGCACGAACCCCGCACCTTTCTCGCCGAGACGATTCGCGATGGGAACGCGACAGTCGGTAAAGTAGAGTTCCGCCGTGTCCTGACTGTGCCAGCCGATTTTTTTTATCTGTTTTGCGTTTTCAAAACCGGGAGTCCCTTCTTCAACGACATAGAGATTAAGGGCACTGTACGCGCTCTTTTCCTTCGGATCTCGCGCTGCAACAATACAGATTCCGCAGTTGATACCGTTACTGATAAATGTCTTCTGCCCATTGATAATAACATCATCACCGTCTTCTACCGCTGTGGTCTTTATCGCGGCCAGGTCGCTCCCCGTGTTAGGCTCAGTCATGGCAACTGCGCTAATGATATCGCCTGATATACATCCTGGGAGATATTTTTTCTTCAGTTCCTCAGAGCCGAAGGCAGTGATATAGGGAACGACAACATCACTGTGAAGGGCGGTAGAGAGTCCGGAATGGTTGGTTCGGGTCATCTCTTCAGTCATAATAACAGAGTAAAGAAAATCGGCGCCGAGTCCGCCATACTCCTCCGACACGTCCATACACAGGAAACCCTGATCACCCAGTTTCTTCCAGGCGCTTTTGGGGGTAATGCCCGCTTCTTCCCATTCTTCTATATAGGGAACAACCTCTTTTTCGAGATATCTCCGTACACTCTCTCTGAATATCCTATGTTCCTCAGAATATTGGATGATTTCCATTAATTGTCTCCTCCTTTTGTTATGTTAAGCATAAACCACATCTGGAAGGGTTAAGGTTTAAGGTCTGAGATTCAGGGGTCAACTGTGAACCATTTTTAACCGGTAACTGTGAACCGTGAACCGTCTTTAATCTTCGACCCCTTGAACCCTTCTGATATTAATTATGGAACGGTATGAGACTACTAACCTTATAAGCCCATAAACTTGGCCGCAATTCCCTTCATGACTTCATTGCTTCCCGCAAATATACGCGAAACTCTGATATCCCGCCAGGCACGGGCAATAGGATACTCTTCGCAATAGCCATAGCCTCCGAAGAGCTGGAGACAACGGTCGGCAACTCTATTGGCCATCTCCGTGGTCCAGTATTTCGCCATGGAAACTTCCACTACCACGTTTTTCCCCTCAATATGATCCACGATCAGTTTGTCCTTAAAGGTTCTTCCCAGCTTTATTTCCGTTGCCATCTCCACGATCTCGAATTGACTGTGTTGAAACTTTGAAACAGGCTTGCCAAAAACACTGCGTTCCTTACAGTAGTCGATGGTAATATCAAGCATGTATTCCGCCGCGGAAACGGCGCTGATAGCCACCATAAGGCGTTCCTGCTGCAACTTTTCCATGAGATGCACGAAACCCGTGCCTTTTGCGCCAAGGCGGTTTGCAATGGGAACTCGACAGTCCGTAAAATAGAGCTCCGCTGTGTCCTGGCTGTGCAATCCGATTTTTTTGATCTGTTTTCCCTTTTCAAAGCCGGGAGTACCTTCTTCAACAGCGTAGAGGTCAATGGCATTATAGGGATTTTCCACCTTCGGGTCCCGGGCTGCAACAATACAGATTCCGCAGTTGATACCGTTACTGATAAAGGTCTTCTGACCGTTTATAATAACATCATCACCGTCTTCCACCGCTGTGGCCTTTATCGCGGCCAAGTCGCTCCCCGTGTTAGGTTCAGTCATGGCAACGGCGGAGATAATATCGCCTGATATACACCCCGGGAGATATTTTTTCTTCAGTTCCTCAGAGCCGTAAGCGGTAATATAAGGAACTACAATATCACTATGGAGGAAAGCGCAAAATCCCCCGTGATTCGTCCTCATCATTTCTTCAGTCATAATAACAGAGTAAAGAAAATCGGCGCCGAGTCCGCCATACTCCTCCGACACGTCCATACACAGGAAACCCTGATCACCTAACTTTTTCCATGCACTCCTGGGCACAATACCAGACTCTTCCCACTCTTCCACATGCGGAATAACCTCTTTTTCGAGATATTTTCTCACACTCTCCCTGAATATCCTGTGCTCCTCAGAATATTGGATGATTTCCATTAATTAACTCCCCCTTCTTTTCATTCCGCTATCTTGCCTTTCCCTCATTTTGGGCGAAGGGAGGGATATAAATAAACTTCAAAGTCTCTTTAACCATGGTGATATATTCTTTCTTCCGGAGATTGACCATCGGCATAAAGAAATTCGCACCGGATATAAAGCCATATATCGAATTCATAATAGTCAGGATCTCCAGCATTGAACGGGATGAGGCTGATTTTCCGTCTCTGCTGAGCCCCATAGAGCGCACGATATCAGAAATGGCTTCCGGAACTATGAAATCGAGGCCTTCCCTGTCTCGAGTACGACCGAAATAGCGAAACAAGATAAGATTTGGTATCTCGGGATGGCCGAACAGATAATCTGTCAACTGGTCGATGGATATCGCAACTCTCTCCCCGAGAGAGCGGCCACGTATTGCTTTTTCCACCCGTCTGAGTTTCTGCCTGAGATCATGGTTGATATCCAGTATAACGGCCTCATAAAGGTCCTTCTTACCCCCCCAGTGGTAGTGGAGTGTGGAAACATCAATTCCGACCTCCGTGGCAATCATCCTTGTGGTTGTGCCGTGAAAGCCATATTCACCAAATATCCTGCGTGCCGCAGTTAAAATTCTTGCCTTCATGGACTCAGGGGCTCTGCGGGCCTTATCCAGCGGGGTCTCCATGATTTATTATGCCTTTAATAACGGGCCGGGCGAAAACGCCCGGCCCGTTTATCCCATAAACAGCTCTTTAGCTCAGCAACGGGCCCAGCTCACCGAACATATCAAAAACCTGATTAAAAAATTTCGGATTTTCGAGGCTCGTGATCTTTTCCCAGTTTTCCATAATCTCCTCGGGAGTGGGAATTTTATCACCATCCGAGAGTACCGCGCCCGGACCGGTCATTATCGCGCTTCTGCTGAAATAACCGAGAGCTGCATTGATCATAACTCCGGAGTCCTCACACTGCTCTGAACACAGGTAGAGTATCAGAGGAGAGATTAATTCCGGTTTTAATTTGGCAAAAAGGTCGGGCGGCAGAACATCTTCCGTAAGCCGTGAAGCGGCAACAGGAATCAGGACATTGGTCTTGATATTGTACTTGGCTCCCTCAAGCTTCAACACATTGGTAAGCCCGGCAATACCCGCCTTGGCCGCAGAGTAATTCGCCTGACCAAAGTTACCGAACAGACCGGCACCAGAAGTCGTCATCACGATTCTTCCATATCCGTTTTCACGCATATTGATAAAGGCCGGTTTCGTAACACAGTAAGCCCCCTTCAAATGAACCCCCACAACGGCATCCCAGTTCTCCTCTTCCAGTTTATGAAAGGCACTGTCTCTCAGAATGCCGGCGTTATTCACGAGGATATCGACCTTGCCGAATGCGTCGATGGCTGTCTGGACTATACCCTTTCCCCCTTCAACAGTCGCCACATTGTCATAGTTCGGTACCGCTTCACCGCCGAGGGCCTTTATCTCTTCAACCACTTTATCCGCCGCCGCGTCACTCGACCCGACTCCGTCCCTTGTACCGCCAAGGTCGTTTACTACCACCTTCGCCCCCCTCTTCGCGAATTCAAGGGCATGGCTTCGTCCAAGGCCGGCGCCAGCGCCGGTCACAATAGCAACTCTGCCTGTAAAATCAATCTTCGACATACTCAGATCCTCCTTTATCGTTTTTATTTAAATGGGTCTGATCTATTTTTTCTATTTGATTGGGAGAGACGCCTCGAAATGACCAGTTATCTTGACGTCACCATTCTCATCCTTTGCAATCACCTCGCAGGAAACAATGTTTTCCCCGTCCTCAGCACGCTTATCCGTCACGGCACCGCTGACGGTAATTGTGCTGTTTTTTTGAGTCATACCGGCAAACCGAACACCGAATTTTTTCAGATACTTCTGAGGAAACCAAGCCGTAATTGCCTGACCGACAATGCCCATAACCAGCATACCATGCGATATAACACCGTTTTTCATACCCACCGCCATGGCAAACTCATCGTCATTATGAAGAGGGTTAAAGTCACCGGACGCCCCTGCATACATAACGAATTGAAGCTTCTGGAGAGGGCCCTTTACCAGCTCGGGCATGACGTCGCCCACATTGACGTCTTCAAAATACATTTGCTCTGCCATCATCAACCCCCCTATTTTCTTTCAATGAGCAGCGATCTGGCTTTTGCAACCTTTTCGCCTCTCTGATTTGTATAGAGTACTTCCATGGAAATCAGATCCATCTTGGAACCGGATTTGCTGGTTTTCTCTTCCATCTTCGTTATCTTCGGGGTACCGGTAATCACGTCCCCGGGATACATCAGCTGATAGTATTCGTACTCTTCCTCACCATGGAGCACCATCATAAAATTGATCTTCAGGTCGCCAATAATAGCGGGCATCTGATCACACCACATCATGGGAACGGTTAAAAACGTCGGCGTAGCCGGGATATCTTTGTAGCCTGCCTGTATCGCGGCATCCTTGTCGAGATAGACCGGGTTAGGATCTCCTATTGCCTTCGCCATTTCCCTTATCTTGCCTCTTTCCACCTCCCACGTAATGGGAGCATACTCTACACCGGTTTTTGATAAATCAGCCATAAGGTTACCTCCTTTTTTAAAGGTTTCTACATCTTACCCATCATATTTTCCGATAATGCCTATACTGCAGACATTCAGCATCGGAAATCCACCGAGATTATGGGTCAGTCCAAACTTCGGATCTTTCAGTTGCCGGTCGCCAGCCCTTCCGTGAAGCTGCAGATACATTTCGTAGAGCATGCGAAGTCCCGATGCACCGATGGGATGACCAAAACATTTCAGGCCACCGTCGACCTGGCAGGGAATCTTGCCGTCCATATCGTAGAAACCGTCCATAATATCCTTGGGCGCCTGACCACGCTCGGAGATGTGCAGGTCTTCCATGGTAACCAGCTCCGTAATGGAGAAACAGTCATGAACTTCCATCATGCTGATCTCTTCCCTTGGATTGGTAATGCCCGCCTCTTTGTAGGCTTCGGTACTTGCCTTGGTCGTTGTCACAAAATGGGCACCATCCCAGTCACTGTATCCCATCTCGGTCCCGTTACTGAGTGACAACTGGAGGGCCTTTACCGATACCAGATCTTTTTTGCCCAGGGACTTGGCTATTTCAGGGGTTGTTACGATGGCAGCGGCGGAACCGTCGCTGACACCACAACAGTCAAAGAGTCCCAGGGGATATGCAATTTGCGGTGAATTGAGTACCTGCTCCTCTGTCACGGCTTTTCTCAGATGTGCCTTCGGATTCAGGACTCCATTCGCATGACTCTTCACCGATACATGCGCCATGGCCCTTTTGACATCACTCATATCAAGACCGTATTTCGCGGCATAGCCCGTGGCCAGCATGGCAAAGCATCCCGGTGCCGTCGCATTCGGAAAGTATAAATAGTTTCTCGTCCCCATGGCGCTGCTGAACTCGGGCAGACCGCCATATCCGATGTCTTTTAGTTTTTCTACACCGATGGCAAGAGCGATATCACAAGCGCCGGAGGCCACTGCGTACACCGCACCCCGAAAGGCCTCCGTACCACTGGCACAAAAGTTTTCCACGCGGGTCACCGCGATGTTGGGAAGGCGCAACGCAAGCGATGCAGGAAGGGCACTCTTTCCTACATCCACCTCATCGAAACAGGATCCCAGCCATGCGGCCCCAATCTGTTTTCTTTCGATTCCCGCGTCTGCGAGACACTCTTCGAAAGCTTCAACCATCAACTCTTCGGGACCGTCATTCCATCGTTCACCGAATTTCGAACATCCCATGCCTATAATAGCTACTTTATCTCGAATTCCTGTTGCCATGTTATTCACCTCCTCCAATCTGCGGAACAGCCTTCCAGAAGTATCCCGTAAAGCCTCTCTCTTTATCGTAATTTCTCTTTCTGAAAGACATCTTCGCCGGCATACCCACCTTTACCTGATCGAGACTGCAATCGGTAAAGTCGACAAAGGCCTTGCCGCCACCTTCAAATTCGACCAAACCGTATATTGCGGGTGGATCCACCGATGCTGAAAGCATGTCGCCAGTGTACATACCTACTTTACAGCCCACATTGGAGAATTCGTAGTCTTCGAAATCATGGGATGACCAGCAGTCGGGATTCACGCACACAGGCATCGTAGGAAATTGAGGCGTGCCGCATTTGTTGCATTTTGAACCGACCATGCCGAGCACCATCTTGCGGTCTCTCCACAGGGCCGTCAGTGACGTGTTCACAGATTGCTCGCCTCTTATTCCCAGATCGGCTATTATCAGGTCTCTGAACTTGGTGAACTTCTGATAACTGGACAGCTCAACCCTGTTTGCAAGCGACCCCTTAATACCCACCGGAGCCTTGTAGTCTTTAATCTTGTCGGTCACTTCGAATGCCAGGACATCACACCCCTGACCAAAACTGGCGACCAGTATCTTGTCTCCCGGCTTCGCTCCTTCCAGTGCCGTAACCAACATAACAAAGGGATGCGCCGTTCCGGTATCACCGCATACGTTATGCATATTATCCTGCACTTTTTCAGCATCAACACCCAGTTTCTTCGCGATATCGCGATGGGTCCTACTGAAATAACAGGGATATACCACCTTGTCGAATTCCTCGATCTTCATTCCTGTCTTTTTCAGGAAACCGGCGACTGCCTGAGGAATAATTTTCCCGTATCCCTCATCTCTCATCCACCGCTCTTCCCAGCCATAATCAAAGGTCTTGCCCTGGCCTCTGTAATGATCTACAAAGTCGCAGTTTACCGAATAGCTCCCCTTGAATTCCGCTATCACATCATCCTTGCCAAACAGAAGAGCCGCCGCGCCATCACCGTAAAACATTTCAAACATGGTGGCCATTTTCGTTGTACGCAGATCGGTCGCAGTAACGAGAACGCTGTCTTTGTTCCCCGACTCGATAGCATCCAGAGCCGAGAGGGCAGCCGTTGTTGCCGACTTTGTACAGGAAGTGAAATCGGCGTTTGTCACATCCTCTTCTCTCATGTTAAGTGCCGCGGCAACGATACCCGAATTAAGTCTGTCCGCAAAGGGCAGTGTTGTTGACGCAAGATACAGGGCGTCAAGCGCCTTTCTGTCCTTGTTCGTCATACAATCACGAGCTGCCGCAACCGCCATACTGACGGCGTCTTCGTCCCAGTTGGCCACCGATTTTTCCCCACCGGCAACTGCCATAATGACGGGAAAATACCAGGCCATGTTCTGGACGACAACCATCCTGCTGAGCCTGTAGCGAGGGATATACCCCCCATAGGATGTAATGCCTACCATACTAAATCCTCCTCTCCTGTTTTTAGTTTCTGTTTCTAAAAAAAATTCATTTCTGGATGAACGCCAATTAAAACATGCACCCGCACCTTGAAGTGGAACAGACTCACCCCGGATATCCAATGATCCTCCTGCAAGTCTCCACAATCATCTATTGCTGAAAAACAAGTGTGTTATACAAAATCGAGGAAATTTCCATCATGGCATTCCATCGATTGATGGACTGAGTGACAAAAAAAACTCCCCCCTTTTTAAAACCATCTCAGTTGCACATGAGAACTTAAATCACACAGATTCTGAAAGTCAAGAGAAAAAATTAATCAGAATAAAGTTGATTTATTTTTTCTTTGAACGGGTTCGACAGCCAGTATCCGGTCAGTAGTCAGGCACCGTTTCCATCCACAATCTCTTGGATTTATTGTATATTTAAGTTTTGTATTTATATTCAGAGCGTGAGGCCGGGCTCTTTTGACAATCGTGCACCTTACGATCGTAACGGCACCCATCAATGTTCAAGATTGTTCATCCGCACCAGTGGAGATATAATTTTTATCCATTGTTCCCTGAGGACTTTGTAGTACTGTGGCTGGTCATGCACTATGGATTGAAACCCCATCCCTCCTATAATGTAAAGGGACAGATTCATTATTTTTTCCACTGTGGTATCTGCCACACCGGTAACCTCTATGTACTGTCTCCAGTTCTCATCTAATATGTTCACAAAATGTTCAAATGCCGGTGCCAGCAATTTACGAAGGTCTTCTTCTGTGCGGGCGGCAACTGTTAATTCCACCCAGATATTCCTGTTTCTGCCCTGATAAAAATTCTCCCAGATAAAATCGAGAAGTACCGCTATCGGATCAGGTCCTTTCCCTAGATCCGGAACGACATCCCGGGCCTTCCGGATTGCTTCTTCGAAAAATGATTCCGATGCCGCCGCAATAAGTTCCATTTTGCTGACGTAGTGATGACGCCACGCCCCCCGGGACACGCCTGCCCGCTCCAGGATTCGGGAAAGAGATGTCGCATGGTACCCGTAATCATGCAGACAATCCAAGGTCGCCTCAATGAGGCGACGCATTTCATATTCGGCATACTTTATGTGGTGATCCCGGATATTTTCTATGGCAATTAAACATGTCAAATGTCATGCCGGACTTGATCCGGCATCCAGGCCAATTATGGATTCCGGCTTTCGCCGGAATGACGGCTTTGACGTATATTGTTGCCGGAGTAATAGGTGGTTGAGTTGCAAGATAACAGCTATAATCTCGGCAGGTTTTAAATATCAAGAAGACAACCGCCGAACTGTTTTGTAAAGAACAGAGACGTCTGTGAGCTTAACCACTTAACTGCTCAATAATTCAACAAATCAACGATATCTGATTTTACATACCAACTGGTTTGCTCCCTAATATATAAATTTTGACTTGTCAACATTCGAATCCCATTCGAGTCAAGGTTGATGCGTTCGTAAAAAGCTCCGTTATACCAACACGTCGGCGTTATAATGGAAAGTAACTTCTTATGTAGCGTGGGGCCTCTGTGCCCCACATATTGGTTGCACAGGGGCAACGCTACAACACATTTGCAAACTTAAGTTACTTGGAAGCCAAAAGCTGATGACAAATGTATTTATGATTATCCCCGAAAGCATCACAAGAGGAGTGTCCGATGCTTTAATGGTCTGTCTCCTGAAACGAATACACCCAAAGGTCTGACTGACAAATCTCTTGCCCTTTTTTACCAAATAAAGGATACTGCGCCGGTCACTTGCAAAATCCATTTATGATAATTTTTTAAACTTCAGCATATTACGCAAAGTTTCATGTGGACAGTTCCTGCAGGCGGAGTCACGTAAAACGACATGAAAACGGAAAAAGAACTAACTGAAGAACTCGAACTCCTCTACAGTCAGGTCATCGATGAGACCAGCGGTAAATTACCCCCTATTGTCAAAGGTTCACGCGGTTATACGGATCATTTAACACATGCGACGGGTAATGGAGGTAAAAACGGATCGGATATTGCATCTGACAGGAAACAACAGGGACGGGAAAAGTCCATTTTTCTAAGAATGTGCGTTGTCGGATTTATGGGTATCCTTATCATCGTTGCAAGCCTCTTTTTATTAACTCCGAGGTTGAGCGACATAAGTCCATCACTGCTCAACCCACCCGCATTCAGCGCAAAGACTTTCCGCGCTCCAATCACGGCAACTCCAGAAGAAGGTCCCGCATCTCACGAAATAACTGAAGTCATATCGGAACCGGATACCAATTCAAGATCCGCCAACTCTGAAAAGCTGATAGCAGTCATAGACGATACACAATCAGATCACATTACCCCTCTGGAAGATCTGAAGCTCACAAAAGAGAAAGCCACGCGGCCCACTCCCTATTTATCCGACGAAAAAACTTACACGATACAGATAAGGGCATTAACAACCCGACACGCGGCCGAAGCACAGGTACAAGAGTTTATTGGGAAAGGGTTTGACGCCCACTGGAGAAAAGTGACCCTCAGCGGTGGAGACGTCTGGTACAGGATATTTATCGGGCATTTTCCAAACATTAAAGACGCCAGGGCCTTCAGAAAAATACTGCGCACCGACGATTCCCTGAAAGATTGTTTTATCCGCAAGCTATAATGATGGGCGACAAACCGCCGATACATCACAACTTTCAGTTATCGATTCTTTTCAGATAACGTCTGGATATCCTGGTAATAATATCGGTATCTTCCACGAAGCAATTAACATAGGTCCTCAGGAAGCTTCTCAGGTGAAACCGGGATGGAAGTTTGTCATATTCGTCATTCTCAATGGCACTCAGCAAAGCAACTCTTACTTTTGTGTGCGCCGCCATATCCTTCAGGGACACATCAGAATCTTCTCTTATCCTTTTCAAGTCTCTACCCGCAATCGTATCTTTTCCAAGAATCCCGCTCACAAGAGACGGGGCGATCGCATTCTTCCCGAGATACTTCAACAAGGTTGTTGCCGATTTGATATTTTCCGCTCTTTCATCTCTATCACGGGCAACAACAAGTGTCTTTGATTCCACCGATAATTCGTCTCTCTTCAGCAATCCGTTCTGTACCAACTGCATATCATATCTGTAGCGGGAATCCCTGTCTATCAGTGTGGTAAATGCATCCTCCAGCTTTGCCAGCACCTGCTTTCGACGTCCATCAGAAAAGAGTGAATAACTTACCAAAGACTCGTGCCGATAAATCTCTAAAACTTTTCGGTAAGCCCTGCGAATCTGAAACTGCGAAACATTAGCCCGAACATCCAGGAGTTTATAGTAATTTGAGTTTTCGAATAATTCCATAGATTACAACTTTTTAATCATCAACATCAGGTTTTTCGCATTTTGTAAGTGGAACGTCCTTCTATGATATCCCTATGCGTTTTTGTTCATTGAGATTACAACCTCAGATAGTTTTCGTATGTCGGAGGTTGTTTGAGTGTATGAGTACTTGTCCATAAAGAGATCTCTGTTGCACAACGAATTGCGTACCCGGCTGTTGTACGCAATATTTCCAAGAAATCCAACCGGGACTCCCTGATGCCTTTCAATCACACTGCATACAAGGTTTCCCAATTTTGGATTGTCACTGTCCCTCATCTGATTCATGATCAGCTTGAAACTCATATCCTTAAGTGATTTTTCAAATAAGACTGCCTTCTCCGGGAACAGATCATCAAACACGGACACGAGATTGTCAAGGTAGTCGGCATGGCCCTCCGAGTCACGCTCTCGCGCCGTACCAACAATGGTCTTGAAATCCGACGCCCCTGCATATTGTTTCATCATCCGATAAAATAACGAGCGTACCATGCGATAGATGTTTTCTATAGCAGTAGGTTCCGGGACTGTAACTAATATACCGGTATTTGAAATCATAAAGAAGTCAACAGTATTGAAGGATGTTCCAGCTCCGAGATCGAGAATTATATAATCGTATGATAACTGCGATATTGCTCTCACTAATCTCTGCTTCTGCTGATACGATATATTTGACGCATCCAGATCGTTTCGGCCCCCGCTTATCAGAAAAAGCTCCGGGACGGGTGTTGAGATAACCGTTTCTTCAAGGGTATCAACGTTTCGGTTTATAAAATCAGACAGACTTCTGGAGGGAAGTGTCATCCCGATTATCGTATGAAGGTTCGAAGCGCCCAGGTCCAGATCCACCATAAGGGTTTTTTTTCCTCTCCTTGCCAGGGCGACGCAAAGATTTCCCCCTATAAAACTCTTGCCGGTTCCTCCTTTATTTCCTCCTATAGGCATTATATAACTCATAATTCCATCCCTGAAAATCATCTAAGATTAGTGTATTCGATATCTGAAGAACATTCAACCACGTTCAAACTGTAATACAAATTAAGGTCGCAGGTCAAATCCAATTTTAAGCCTGAGAACAGATTTCGGGAATTTGTTTGTTAAAAAACCTAAGTCACCATTCCAAACACACCTCGGGTGTTTGCTGACGTTATTCTTGCCACATCTTCAAACGGCAGGTCTTTTATCTGCGCGATCCTGCGCGCGGTATAGACCACATTCGCCGGCTCGTTTCTCTTTCCCCTCTTCGGTTCGGGCGAGAGGAAGGGGCAATCCGTTTCGACCAGCAGCCTGTCTATGGGTATCCTTCTTACTACATCTCTCAGTGTCTCGGATTTTTTGTATGTTATCGTGCCCGGTATGGAAATATAGAATCCCATGTCGAGACACTTTCTGGCCATATCATAATCCCCGGAGAAGCAGTGGATCACACCCCCCGAGCTGCCCTTCCATCCCCTCAGCATCTCTACGGTTTCCCTGTGGGCTTCGCGGTCGTGAATAATTACCGGCAGGCCGAGTTCGCCGGCCAGCTCCAGCTGCTCGCCGAATCTTTTTATCTGTATATCCCCTGGGGAACGATTTCTGAAAAAATCCAGCCCTATCTCGCCATAGGCAACAACCTTATCCCTCTCTGCCAAATTTCTGAGAGAATCATACGTTGTCTCATCGATACTCTTTGCGTCATGCGGGTGCACACCCACGGTGGCATATATACTATCGTACTGCTCGGCAAGGGCGACTGCCTTCCGGCTGTCCTCAAGATTCAGGCCGACTGTGACAATATAATCAACACCATTTTCCTTCGCCCTTTCCATAATACCTTCTATATCACCATCAAACTCCCTCAACTGAAGATGAGCATGAGAATCTATAAGCATCCTGCACCCCTTTCCTGCATAAACAGCGGATTATGTTATTTCAAACGCGGGTCGAGAGAATCTCTTATCCCCTCTCCCAGCAGGTTGTACCCTAATACAGTTATAAGAATCGCAAGCCCGGGATAGAGTGAAAGCCACCAGGCGATGTCGATATTGTTTTTTCCCGCCGTGAGAATGTTCCCCCAGCTCGGCGTGGGAGGCTGCACCCCTATGCCGAGAAAGCTGAGCGCTGATTCCGTCAGAATGGCGCCCGCCACTCCAAGTGTGGCCGCGACAAGGACAGAGGCCATGGCGTTGGGAAGAATATGCCTGAATATTATGCGCAGATCACTGGCACCTATGGCACGGGCCGCCTGCACAAAATCTCTTTCCTTGAGTGAAATAAAGTCAGCTCTCACGAGACGGGTAATGCCCATCCAGCTTGTAAGACCTATCACAACCATTATGTTCCAGATGGACGGCTCGAGGATGGCAATCACGGCAAGTATCAGAAAGAATGCCGGAAAACAGAGCATAATATCAACAAATCGCATGATCACCGTGTCAACCCATCTCCCGTAATATCCCGCAAGCGCACCCAGGATGACCCCTATAAACATGGAAACTCCGGTCGCCACTAACCCCACCTTCAAAGATATACCGGCGCCCCATATCATCCGGCTGAGGACATCACGCCCCAGTTGATCCGTTCCGAAAAGGTGTGCGCAGGAAGGCTGTGACAACACTTCGCACAGGTTTATCTCATTCGGATCATAAGGAGAAATCCAGGACGCAAGCAGAGAAACGACAAAGAGCAAGGCTACCACTATGGCCCCGGCTACCGCCATCCTGTTTCTTGAAAAGCTGTACCAGAAATCTGTTTTCATAATATGATGTCAATCCCCACAGAAATCCTACGCGATTCTTATCCTCGGATCCGCCACGGCATAAGACAGATCAGCTATCAGATTGCCGATCAGGGTGAGTACCGCCCCTATGAACAGTATCCCCATAACCACAGGATAATCCCTTGACATGACCGACATGTAGAACAACTGTCCCATGCCCGGTATCGCGAATATCGTCTCGAAGATAACACTCCCACCAATAAGCCCTGGAATGGAAAGTCCCAGGATCGTGATCACCGGAAGGAGCGCGTTTCTGAGCGCATGCTTGTAAATAACGACCCGTTCGCTCAATCCCTTGGCCCTCGCGGTGGTTATGTAATCCTGCCTTATTACCTCCAGCATATTGGACCTCATATATCGGGAAAGTCCCGCGAGCCCTCCAAAAGCGGAAAGAAGTACCGGTAATATCAGATGCTTCAACAGATCAATAAAGGCGGCAAATGGGGGCAGATATTCGTAATTCAGGGACCTGATACCCGATATGGGCAGCCAGCCAAGGTGCACGCCGAACAGTATCATCAGGAGCAGCGCAAGCCAGAAGGTAGGCACGGCAAATCCTATAAATACAAATACTGCCGTTGCCTTATCAAAGAGAGAATTCTGACGTACCGCGGAAAGTACGCCGATGGGAATAGCGACAATGATGATCAGGATCATCGAAAGAATGTTGATGATTATCGTAATCGGTATCCTCTCCACTATCTTGTCTATGACCGGCCTGTGGTCGGGCGAGAAAGATTCCCCCAGGTCAAGGGTGGCAAGTTTTCCGACCCACAGCAGGTATTGCTTGTAAAGAGGTTTATCAAGATCATACATGGACTGCAAACGCGCCTTTGCCTCAGCGGAAACCCGGGGGTTCAGATCCGTCTGCAAATCGGTGGGAGAACCCGGCGCGAGGTGAATAACAACAAAGCACACGATAGTAATCCCGACAAGGAGAGGCACCATGAGCAGTAATCTTTTAAGGACATATCTCAGCAAAGCTATTCACCCAAATAATCCAGCAACCCCATGCGCCTGATGTTTTCCAGTGTGCGCCACAGGGCTTCCTCTGTATGCGGCTCCAGTGTTACTTCCGGGCGAACGCCCTTCTCTTTCAGCAATTCAAAAAACCGGAGAAAGGGGAAGGTCCCCTCCCCCACCGGCAAATGATCATCGGCAAAACCATCGTTATCGTGGAGATGTATCCGACCTATGCGGGAACCAAGCGCATCCATCCATTCCTCAAGTTTCGAACTGGAAAAGGCGTTGAAGTGCCCGGTGTCAAAACATAAACAGATGTTCCGTGATTCCTTAAAGGTGTCTAACAAGAGACCCAGAAATTTCGGACTGCCCTCATAGACATTTTCAAGCGCTATCATTGTTCCCATTCCGGTGGCGGTCTCTATAAACCGACCCCATGTTTCCCTGCTGTTTTCCAGCCATAAATCCTCGTTGGAAACATAGTATTTTTCATCAAAGGCGGCATGACACACTACCGACCGGGGCCTGAAAAATGGAACCAGATCAAAGACCTGCCGGAGGCGTTCTATAGTCACATCTCTTACCATTCGATCAACAGCTCCGGGCCTCAGATCGAAAAAGGGGGCGTGCAGCGTAATGGAAAGCCCGGCGTCATGAAGGAGGTCCGCCACATCACGGAATTCGCTCCCGCTGAAACGGTCGAGGGCAAAACAATCCAGACCTATCTCTGGATTTATCTTCTCTCTAAGGATAATATCAAGATACTCATCAACAAGCATCCTAAAGGGCATATTGACTTGAACTTTTTTCAAAATCTCTCGCATATCAAGCACATCCTGACATTATTAATAACAGCGATAAGGCGGAGTCACCCTTTACCACAATGTCTCCATCTTGACAACACGGCGGTCATTTTCTTCTTGCAATCAGAAACACTTCCTGTTACTTATCGGCGCTTACATCAACACACTAAGGGCCGTTAGCTCAGCCTGGTAGAGCAGTTGACTTTTAATCAATTGGTCAGGAGTTCAAATCTCCTACGGCCCACCATGAAATCAAAGGGGTTGCGATAAATCGCAACCCCTTTTCATCTACTGTCGTCTACTGTTGCTACTATTTGTCTACAATTTGCTTAGTAACACAGCAAACCGCTAAACAGAGCTGCAATTATATCAGATAGTTAAGCACGCGATCCAACAGAAAAAACTGACCACTAATCAGTTGGTTTTCAGTTTGTTCACTCCACACCGGAAAGGCCCTCTCAAAGAGTTCTGCATGAAACAAACAAAACTTGAATGGGCCTGCTTGCTGTAGATAGATTGCGAATAAGCGTCAATCAGCAACAAAAGTCAGTGGCAACGTTGCCCTCATTATTTACTTCTCAATAATTTAGTATTGTCCCCCGAATTAACTCGGCAATTTCACTTATTCATCTACAAATGCTTACATCTTTTCATTTTCCAGAAAACTATAATAACCTTTTTGGTTGAAGATGATGTGATCAAGGAGCTTGATTCCCAGGGTTTCTCCGGCAGATTTTAGTTGTTTAGTTGTTTGAATATCATCCTTGCTCGGTTTCAGTTCCCCGGATGGATGATTGTGGGCAACAATAATTGCGGCAGCCCTGTCAGTAATTGGATCGGAGAATACTTCTCTGGGGTGGACATGTGTTTTATCGACAAGACCAACTGAAACCACCCTTGTTGTAATCACTTCATTAGCGCCACTCAGGGATATACATAGAAAATGTTCCTGTTTTCGATCTCCATAATGCTTTATCAATGGAAGCACATCGGGTGGAAATGAGATTTTAAGGCCTTCAGGTCGGATTCGGCGACGGGCAAACTCCAGGGCAGCGGCAACGAGTGTAGCCTTCGCCGGGCCTACACCTTCGATTTTTTGTAGTTCTTCCAGACTCGGCTTTTCATCACCGGAATCTAATGTTTTCAAAATGCGTTTCGCTACGGACATAACATCATGCCCTGCAGTTCCTTTCCCGACAAGGATAGCCATCAACTCAAGATCAGATAGCGCTTCCGCGCCTTTCTTTTACAGTTTTTCACGCGGGCGGTCTAATTTTGGGATGTCGGCAATTTTTTTCATGTCTTGATTGCGGAATTGGAGGGAAAAGTTCTTCCCGACAAGCTATAAGTGCGGACAAACAGGGGGATTTTTTTGACCCGTGCTTTACGCTGCCTCGTAATAAACAATTGATACTTCGGAGTGCAGCTCTTCGATGCGGTCAAGAAGCGTTTCAACTTTGCTGGCAACATGACTTTTCATATATGCCTCACCGCAGTCCGAACAGATTTCAGCAGGCACATTTTTGACAATGGCAACTTTTTCTCCCATTAAAAACGACAGGGTTGTAATACCATCATTCATTTCCCCACCGCATAAGGGACATTTTTTGAACTTATTTTTTTCTCTTTTTCCAACCATCTTCCCACCTCCCTGCGGACGGTCTATAAACAGTGACAATCAATATTCTGTCAAAATCCTCATCCAGCGCCACAACCACATGAACAGGTTCTTCATTAATAAACTCAAGAACCAGGCAATCCGGCAACGGACGTCCTGTCACGTGATAATCTTCAACGAGAACGCAATTTTTGAGGGCATCTTCTACCTGTGATTTTCTCAGTCCCTCAATCCTCAGTTTCTGGACAGCATGGAATGACCATAATATCTTTTCATTTATTGCTGTAATATGTTCACTGGCCTTCTCGCGAATAAACAATAGTTTCATTATCTTATTCATCTGACTATCTCAAGTCCATGTCATGATCTCGATAAAGCTACTTGGAACTTTACTATAGCATATTAAATAAGTTTTGATGAGAAAGTTTTTATTGCTTGCGTACTAATCACTTTTGCCTTCCTTCGCCCAGTTGACCGGCACCCATAAATTCCACGTTGTGATTAGTTTATCCGCCGGCATTGATGGGTCAATCTTTGCGTTTCCTTTGGTGAGACGAGCCCGGCATGAATCAAT